>JBDSTJ010000650.1:0-4199 GCA_039928335.1 Streptosporangiaceae bacterium
ACGCGGACCTGATCAATCCCATCAGGTTCAGCTGACACGCCAGGTAACCGTTTGACCACTCCTTGCCCGTCGCACAACCCTCCGATGACGTAGCGGGTTAGCGTGGACACTCTCAGCGAGAAGGAGAGTGCCTTGGTCTTCGGATTGAAAATGTCGCGTCCGCCCAGAGCCGACGGGGACAACGACAGCCGGGTCGACGACGCGCCGGACGGCCCCACCGCCTCCCATGCGGGGGCGATGCTCTCCGCGCTGTTCCTACTGATCTTCGCGATCGCGATCATCATCCCGTGGACGGTCGCGGACTCGGCCCGGCAGAACACGCAGGTCGAGGCCCAGGCCCTGGTCGAGGCCTACTGGTCGGCCGGGGACCTGCCGGCCGCCGACGCCGGCGCGGTCCGGGCGGGGATAGGCGACTACGCCACGTTCGTCGTGGACACCGAGTGGACCGCACTCGCCCGGGGGCACCTCGACGACACCGGCTGGACCAAGCTCGACGGCCTGCGGTCGCAGGTCGACGGCCTCAGCTACACCGACAAGGAGCTGAAGGCGACCCAGGACGACGTGGGGACGCAACTCCAGTCGGTCTACGAGGCCCGCCGGCAGCGCGCGGTCGACGCGCAGGCGGGGCTGCCCGCGGGGGTGCTCTGGCTGACCGTCGTCACCGGGATCATCATCGCGGCCTTCCCGTTTCTGGCCGGGGCGAGGCCGCGGGGCCTCGTCTGGGTGCCATGGACGGTCATGGTGGTCTGCCTGACGATCGGCGTCGTCCTGGTCTTCGCGATCGACCAGGCGTTCTCCGGTCCACTCGGGGTCGGGCCCGACGCCTACCGGACCGCGCTCCAGGAATTCACCCGGATCCCATGACCAGGAGACTCGCGGCCCTGACCGCCGTCCTGATCGCCACGTTCATGATCCTCGGCCCTGCCCTGGCCGGCGCCACCCCGGCCAGGGCCCAGGCCCTGGCCGGGGAGCCGCACCCGCCGGGCATCAGGATCTGTATCGGTGCCGATGTGGTCGTCATCGTGGTCAACATCCAGATCGTGATCGGCCCCGGCGAATGCGGCAAGCCCGAACCGGCCCAGCCGCACCTGCCCACGCCGGCCCCCCCACCCACTGCAGAACCCAAGCCCCCAGCGCCCAGCCCCAGGCCGTCGCAGACGGCCAAGCCGGTGGCGGAACCCAAACCCCTACCCGAGCCCATGCCCCAACCCGTGCCCGCGCCGGTCGTCGAGCCGCCGGCCGCCGACCCGAGGCCGACCGTGGTCGGGGCCGCACCCCGGCCCGCAGCCACGCCCAGTTCGTCGGCGAAGCCCCGGCCGGTCCAGGAGTTCACGGCCGCCCGCAGACACCATCCGTCACCGCTGCGGCGCAAGCGCGATCCGCTCAGCTCGGTGCTGATCATCGCGGTGGTGTCGGTGACCGTGTCGACGTTCTGTGGAGCCATCTTCGCGGCTCATTAGTTCCGCACCATTCCAGAGGTGACAATTACATCTTGTGATCTCAGAAGCACCATGGGTAATTTATTTACCATTCAACCTCCCTGACGAACAGGCGGAATGACCATGACCGAGACCGTGGACCGTACCCATGCCAACGGCTCAGCCCCCGCCGGTGACACCACCCAGCTGAGCCTGGGGGTCGAGGCCGCCCGGAACCTCGCCTCGACCACCAAGACCCCACCGCAGATGCAGGAGATCACCTCCCGCTGGCTGCTCAGGATGCTCCCCTGGGTCCAGGTCACGGGCGGCGCCTACCGGGTCAACCGGCGGCTCACCTACACCGTCGGCGACGGCCGGATCACCTTCGTGTCCACCGGTGCCGAGGTCCGGGTCATCCCCGCCGAGCTGGGTGAGCTGCCGCTGCTCAGCGGCTTCGACGACACCGAGACCCTGCGAGCCCTGGCCGACCGGTGCGAACAACACGACGTCGGCCCCGGCGAGGTCCTCGCCGAGCAGGGCCGGCCCGCGGACCAGGTCTTCCTGATCGCGCACGGCAAGCTCAACAAGCTCGGCGAGAGCAAGTACGGCGACGAGGCGGTGCTCGGGTTCCTCGCCGACGGGGAGTTCTTCGGTGACCAGGCACTGATCGCCGAACACGAGTGGCCCTACACGATCAGGACCGCGACCGCGGCGACCGTCCTCACCCTGTCCCGGGCCGCGTTCCGCCAGGTCATCGACTCCTCTCCCCCGCTCCAGGCCCAGGTGGCCGCCTACCTGTCCAGCCCGGTGCTGGAGCAGAACAAGTACGGCGAGGCCGCGATCGCGCTGGCCGCCGGCCACAGCGGCGAGCCGGTGCTGCCCGGCACGTTCGTCGACTACGAGTCCTCGCCCCGCGAGTACGAGCTGAGCGTCGCCCAGACGGTGCTGCGCGTGCACACCAGGGTCGCCGACCTGTTCAACGAGCCGATGAACCAGATCGAGCAGCAGCTCAGGCTGACCATCGAGGCGCTCAAGGAACGCCAGGAACACGAGCTGATCAACAACAGGGAGTTCGGCCTCCTGCACAACGCAGACCTGGGCCAGCGCATCCAGACCCGGAGCGGGCCGCCCACCCCCGACGACCTCGACGAGCTGCTCTGCCGCCGGCGCGGATCCAAACTCTTCCTCGCCCACCCGCGCACGATCGCGGCGTTCGGCCGGGAGTGCAACAAGCGCGGGCTCTACCCCGACAGCGCCAACATCGACGGCAACGCGGTGCCAGCCTGGCGCGGGGTCCCGATCTTCCCCTGCAACAAGATCCCGGTGAACTCCGACGCCACCTCCTCGATCCTGGTCATGCGGCTCGGTGAGTCCGAGCAGGGCGTGGTCGGCCTGCACCAGACGGGCCTGCCCGATGAGTACCAGCCCGGTCTGTCCGTGCGCTTCATGGGCATCAACGACCAGGCCGTCATCCAGTACCTGGTCAGCGCCTACTACTCCGCGGCCGTCCTGGTCCCCGATGCGCTCGGCATCCTCGAGAACGTCGAGATCGGGCACTGAGCGGCACCAGGATCGGGAGGAGGTCAGGAATGCAGCCCTTCCAGCTGCCGGAGTTCTATCTGCCTTACCCGGCGCGGCTCAACCCGCACGTGGACGCCACGCGGGAGCACTCCAGGAAGTGGTCCTATGAGGTGGGCATCCTCGGTTCGGACATCTGGACCGAGGAGGAGTACGACGCGCACGACTACGCGCTGCTCAGCGCCTACACCCATCCGGACGCCTCCGGCCCGGTCCTGGACACCGTCAACGACTGGTACGTCTGGGTGTTCTACTTCGACGACCACTTCCTCGACATCTTCAAACGGACCCGGGACCTCGCCGGGGCCACGGCCTACCTCGACCGGCTCGCACTGTTCATGCCGGTCGACCCGGCCGAGGAGATCCCCGAGGCCACCAACCCCGTTGAGCGCGGACTCGCCGACCTCTGGGCCCGGACCATCCCGGCCATGTCGGCCGCCTGGCGGACCCGGTTCGTCGACGCCACCCGCAACCTGCTCGACGAGTCACTGTGGGAGCTGGCCAACATCGACCAGGAGCGGGTCTCCAACCCGATCGAGTACATCGAGATGCGCCGCCGAGTCGGCGGCGCGCCCTGGTCCGCGGGGATCGTCGAGTTCGCCACCGGGGCCGAGGTGCCCGCCCCCGTGGCGATGAGCCGGCCGCTGCAGGTGCTCAAGGACACCTTCTCCGATGCCGTGCACCTGCGCAACGACCTCTTCTCCTACCAGCGTGAGACCGAGGAGGAGGGCGAGCTCGCCAACGCGGTGCTGGTCTTCGAACGGTTCCTCGGGTACGACACCCAGCGGTCCGCCGACGCCGTCAACGACCTGCTGAGCTCGCGGCTCTACCAGTTCGACAACACCGTCGTCACCGAGCTTCCGCCATTGTTCGAGGAGTACGCGCTCAGCCCGCTCGACCGGGTCGGCGTGCTGACCTATGTCAAGGGCCTGCAGGACTGGCAGTCCGGCGGACACGAATGGCACCTGCGGTCCAGCAGGTACATGAACGGCGGCGGCTCCGCGACGGCCGGCTTCCTGCCGACCGGGCTGGGCACCTCGGCCGCCCGGCTCGGCCTCGGCCGGTTCCACAGCTTCACCCACGTGCCGTTCCAGCGGGTCGGGCCGACCACCATGCCCGACCTCCGGATGCCCTATCCGCTCCGGCTGAGCTCCCATCTGGACGCCGCGCGCCGGCACCACCTCGACTGGGCCGGCGAGATGG
>JBDSTJ010000651.1:0-5024 GCA_039928335.1 Streptosporangiaceae bacterium
ACACGGCCATGGCCTCTCCGTCGTAGGCCGAGCCGCTGCGCCGGACCAGCCCGTCGGCCTCGAGCTCCTCCCGGAGCGCCTCGGACACGCCCGCGCCGTCCATCAGCTGCCGACGGGTCAGCCGGACCTCGGCGGAGGAGGCGGAGTCCGCGGCCACCAGCGTGCGCGGCACCCGGGGGGCCTGCTCGCCGGTCTCCAGCTGCTCCTTGATCACCCGCAGCGGCAGGTACCGGTCACGCTGGGCGGCGAGGATGAACCGCAGCCGCTCGACGTCCCGCAGGGTGAACTTGCGGTAGCCCGACGGGGTGCGGTCGAGCTCGATCAGCCCCTCCGACTCCAGGAAGCGGATCTTGGAGACGGTGATGTCGGGGAACTCGCCGCGCAGCCGGCCGAGTACGTCCCCGATGGTCATGTGCGACCGGCCGGCCTGCGTGCGCTGTGGTGCCGCCCCCACTAATCCCACCGTCCCCAAGGATCAGCCCCGGGGTGTGAGGAACACCAGCCGGAACTTGCCGATCTGGACCTCGTCCCCGCTCGACAGGCCCACCTGGTCGATCCGCTCCCGGTTGACGTAACTGCCGTTGAGGCTGCCGACGTCGCGTACCGAGAAGGTCGTGCCGTGCCTGGTGAACTCGGCGTGCCGGCGCGAGACCGTCACGTCGTCCAGGAAGATGTCGCTCTCGGGGTGCCGTCCGGCCGAGGTGCGGTCCTTGTCGAGCAGGAACCGGCTCCCGGCATTCGGGCCACGCCGTACGACCAGCAGCGCGGTGCCCGGGGGCAGCGCCTCGACGTTCAGCTGGTCGGATCCGCCGTCCTCGGTCTCGGGTGTCGGGACCTCGAGTCCGTCGGTGAGACCGCTGATGGAGATCGTGGAGGTGGACTCGCCTGGGGCCTCACCCGATCCCGGATAGGCGCTCCTCGCGAGGGGAGTTCCGCAGTTCGAACAGAAGCGGGCGCCATCGGGATTGGCGTGACCGCACTGGGTGCAGTAGACGCTCGGCATCGATCGGCTCGGCCTCCTACCATCGGCGCGCCCCCACGGACGCGCCTCCGCTCTGCTGGGATCCTCATCCCCGGATCACCGAAGGTGATCATCCGCAACCTACGCGGGCGGCCTCCTGGGGTCAACCGGGACAGTGACAACGCTACCTTCGACTGTGATCGCGGGTCTATGCCGCCGCGCTGAGCACCGCCGAGGAAACCTCGTCAGGAAGACCGTACCGCGCGCACGACGATGTCCGTGCGCTGGGAGATCGATCCGTTGGCTCCGGACGCCTCCAGGGCCCTCGGCACACCGCCCGGAATGTTGAGCGCGGCGGCCTCCTCGGGGCCCCGGATCGAGTGCTTGTCCGGCGAAGCGGTCGGCGAGCGGCGACATGGACGCGTCGGGACGCGTCCATGTCTGCTTCTGCCCGGTCATGGTGGCAGTGCTCAGGCTCCGGCCTCCTCCACGACCGCCGCCCACTCCTCCAGGAGCGCCTGGGCGCCGTCGCGGTCGGGGCCTTCGGCCCACAGGTGGGTGACGGCCTCGGCCGGGTCGGGAAGCACCAGCGCCCAGCGGCCGTCGGCCTCCACGACCCGGACGCCGTCGGTGGTGTCGACCACGCGCTCACCCGCCGCCTCGACGACGTGCCGCATGACGCTGCCCTTGGCCGCCCACGGGGTCGGCACGGACCTCTTGAGTAGTTGCGCCTGCGGAATCCGCTCGTCGATCTGGGACAGGGTCAGGCGCGTCCTGGCCACCAGGCCCAGCAGCCGGATGAAGGCCGCGATGCCGTCGACGGTGTAGCTGAACTCGGGGAAGATGAACCCGCCCCGGCCGTCCCCCGCGAAGATCACGTCCGGGTCGGCGGCGGCCTTGGTCAGCACGTCCTGCGAGGTCGAGGTCCACTCGACGGCGACCCCGTGGAACTCGCACACCTGCTCGGCGACGCGGGTGGTGGTGACCGGCAGCGCCACCCGGCCGACGGCGCGCTCGGCCGCGACCAGGTCCAGCATCACCAGCAGGGCCCGGTCGTCGCTGATCAGCTCGCCGTTCTCGTCGACCAGCGAGATCCGCTCGCCGACCGGGTCGAACCTGACCCCGAACGCGGCCCGTGAGGACGAGACGAGCTCGCCGAGCCGCTGCAGGTCCCGCATCCGCTCGGCCAGGGTCTCGGTCGGCGAGGACTCGTCGAGCCGGTTGTTGCGGGTCAGGACCTCCACTCCGACCTTGCCGAGCAGCCCGGGCAGGACCAGCGAGGACACCCCCCCGGCGCAGTCCAGGACGATTTTGAGCTCGGCCTCGCGCACCCCGGTCATGTCCACCCGGCGCAGCAGGTCCTTGGAGTAGGCCTCGACGGTCCTGGTGGGGTAGCTCAGCTCGGCGATCTCGCCGGGGAAGGCCCTGCGGTACTCCTGCCGCCCGAAGACCCGCTCCAGCTTGCGCTGGGCGGCCTGGGAGAGGTCCGCGCCGTTCTCGTCCAGGAACATGATGTCGACGCCCTGCGGGTCGCCCGGGGTGGTGCGGATGACGATGCCGCCGACGCAGTCCTCGCGTGCTGTCTCGAACCGGGCCAGCGGGAGCGCGCAGGCCTCCAGGTCCTGCACGTTGATGGCGCTGGCGGTCAGGGCGCTGATCACGGCCCGCTTGAGGGTGCGGGCGGCCCGGGAGGCGTCCCGGGCGGTGATGACCGTCGCGCCCTTCTTGAGGGTGGTGGCGAACGCGCTCGACAACCGGACCACCAGCTCGGGCGTGATCTCCACGTTGACCAGGCCGGAGACCCCGCGCGGGCCGAACAGGTTGCGCTGCCCCCGGGACTCCCAGATCACGCTGGTGTTGACGACCGCGCCGGCCTCGATGGTCTTGAACGGGTAGACCTTGACCCCGTTGGAGACGTAGGCCTCGGCCTCGATGACGCACTCGTCGCCGACGATGCCGCCCTCCTCGATCCGGGCTCCGGCCATGATGTCGGTGTTCTTGCCGATCACACAGCCGCGCAGGTTCGTCGAGGGGCCGACGAAGACGTTGTCGTGGACGACGGCACGGTGCAGGAACGCGCCTTCCTTGACCACGACGTTGCTGCCCAGCACGGTGAACTCGCGCAGCTCCGCGCCGGCCTCGACCTTGGCGTAGTCGCCGATGTAGAGGGGGCCTTTGAGGATGGCCTCGGAGTCGACCTCGGCGCCCTCGGCGATCCACACGCCGGGTGACACCTCGAACCCGTCGATCTCAATGTCGATCTTGCCGGAGAGCATGTCGGCCTGGGCCTTGAGATAGCTCTCGTGCGTGCCGACGTCCTCCCAGTAGCAGTCGGCGACGTAGCCGAACAGCGGCGCGCCCTCCGCCAGCAGCTTGGGGAACACGTCGCTGGACCAGTCGACGTTCTCGCCCAGCGCGACCCGCTCGAGGACCTCCGGCTCCATCACGTAGATGCCGGTGTTGACGGTGTCGGAGAAGACCTGGCCCCAGGTCGGCTTCTCCAGGAACCGCTGGATCCGACCCTCGTCGTCCACGATGATGATCCCGAACTCGAGCGGGTTGGGCACCCGTTTGAGCCCGATCGTGACCATGGCGCCGTTCTCCTGGTGGAAGCGCACCATGTCGGTCAGGTCGATGTCGGTCAGCGCGTCCCCGGAGATCACCAGGAACCGGTCGTCCTTGAGGGCGTCCTCGGCGTTCTTGACGCTTCCCGCAGTGCCGAGCGGCA
This sequence comes from Streptosporangiaceae bacterium, assembly GCA_039928335.1. Taxonomy (GTDB): domain Bacteria; phylum Actinomycetota; class Actinomycetes; order Streptosporangiales; family Streptosporangiaceae; genus Actinocorallia. Next base: position 3,690 of record JBDSTJ010000651.1, read on the forward strand.
CCTCCTCGGTGGCGTACTGGAGCTCCATGCCGAGCTCCTCGCCGTCCCCGAAGTAGTTGCGGATGAGCGCGGCGAGGAACTGGACGGTGACGACGGTCTCGGTGAAACCATGCCGTTTCAGGAGCCGGAGCACGTGCTCCATGATCGGTTGGTTGACGATGGGCAGCAGGGGCTTCGGCTGGTTGGCGGTCATGGGACGCAGTCGCGTCCCCTCTCCGCCCGCCATCACGACGGCTTTCATTGGGGGTGCTTCACTCCCTTGATGAGCTGTCCGGCTTGGATCGTGTAAAGGGCGGCGGCCCACCAGTACAGGGCCGTCCCCCATCCGGCGAAGGCCCATCCGACGACCCTGGCCACCGTCGCGACGGTGCCGTCGTGGGAGCCCCACAGGAGCAGGGGGAAGGCGTACAGCAGGTTCAGCGTGGCGGCCTTGCCGACGAGGTGCACCGGCAGACCGGACCAGCCGTACCGTCTGAGCACGGCCAGGACCACCGCCATGTAGACCTCGCGCCCCACCAGCAGCCCGGTCAGCCACCACGGGACGATGTCCCGGACGGTGAGGCCGATCAGGGTCGCGAAGATGTAGAGGCGGTCGGCGAGCGGATCCAGCAGCGTGCCGAGCCTGCTGGTCTGGTCCAGCATCCGGGCCAGCTTGCCGTCGGCCCAGTCCGACAGGCCCGCCAGGATCAGCAGGCCGATCGCCCAGGCGTCGTGCTCGGCGAGCACGAGCCAGAAGAAGAGCGGAACACCGAGAAGCCGGGCGAGGCTCAGAGCGTTGGGAATCGTCAGCACCCGGTCCTGCGTCGGCGTGGTCATGATCCGCACCTACCTCCCTTTGCTATCGACCCTACCGGGCAGGAGTTCCGCACCCTCTCGGTGGAGCGCTCCAGCTGGGCGTGCCCGCGAGTTATGGCCTACCTCACACGCATTCCCGGTTCCGAACCAGGCCCCAGAAAGCGCACCGGAAATTGCGCGTGACCCGGATCGCACGGGTCTCGCGCTCAGGAGTTCCGGGAGATGACCTCGACCAGGCCATCGACGCCGCCGAAGGCGCTCGGGCCCTGGTCATCACCGGCACCGGCGACCGGGCGTTCGTGTCCGGCGGCGACCTCAGGGAACTGGCCGCGATCCGGACCCTCGACGGGGCCACCGAGTACGTCGGTGGCTCCTTCATCTCCTCCCCCGGCCCCGCCGACGACATCGAGGAGGCCGAGCGCTGGAGGGAGGTCTTCCCCCAGCTGGCCGCGCGGGTCCGGGTCCCCGTGCACGTCGGCCTCGGCGACCAGGAGCTCTGGTGGCAGGCCGGCCCCACCGCGTTGGCCGGCATCGCCGGCC
>JBDSTJ010000652.1:0-4951 GCA_039928335.1 Streptosporangiaceae bacterium
CGTGACGGCGAACTCAGGCAGCCAGAACCCGGACAGGAACAAGATCACGCCGACCACCGCGGTGACGGCTCCGGGCGCGCTCCGCCGCCAGACCAGGGCGAAGGCGCAGGCACCGTAGGTGAACAGGTTGATGATCCTCGGCCAGCCCTCGACGGGTTCGTCGATCAGGTCCGCCACCGCCGGGACCGCCAGGACCTGGAGCGCCATCATCAGGACGGGCAGGCCGACGTCCCCGATGCTCAGCCTGCGGGGGGCGATCTGCGTTTCCACGGTTCCAGTCTCCCAACCGCTTGCAGGACGGGCCTCAGACGACAGGATGACCCGGCCTCCGCCCTGCGATCGAGGCCTTCCCGCAGCTGACCAGGGGCTCATGGAACGGATCCTCCGGCCTGATCGTCAGACACGTATGACGACAGCGGCACCCGACCGGGACCTGGTCTTTCCGACCGGGTCTCTCGTGCTGCTCGCGGGCCTGCCCGGCGCGGGCAAGAGCACCCTCCTGCGCAGGCTCTACGACCTCAACGACGACGAACTCCGGCCGGTGCCGGCCGGCGGGGCCGTGGTGATCGACTCCAAGCAGTCCCGCAACTGGTGGGCCCAGTACCTCAACGCCCTTCCCCGCCGGGCCCGGATCCCCTTCGTCTACTCCACCCATGTCTGGCGGATCGCCCGAGCGCTGACCGGCGGCAACGGCGTGATCGCGCACACCCGGGGGACCTGGCCGCACCTGCTCTACGGGTTCGCCTGGCTGGCCCGCAGACTCGGCACCGGGCTGCACCTCGTCCTGCTGGACGTCGCGCCGCAGACCGCCCTGGCGGGCCAGCACGCCCGGGGCCGGATTCTGACCTCCCGCGCTTTCACCTGGCATGTCCGGCGCTGGGGCAAGCTGGTCGCCAGGGCGCGCACCGGCTCGCTGCGCCCGGCCACCTCGGTGACGGTCCTGGACCGCGCCGACGCCGACCGGGTCAGAGCGATCCAGTTCCAGGGTCGCCGGACCACAGCCGGCTCCCCGCAGGTGTGATCGTCATCCGCAGGTCGGTCCTGGCCGGCCGGCCCAGCTCCACCCAGCGGAGCCAGGCCCGGGTCACCTCCGCCCACAGGTCCCTGGGCCCGACGGAGGCGACCTCGCCGCCGTGCGCGAGCGCCCATGATCCGTTCTCCCGCGCTCCGGGATGGGACTCATACAGCAGCAGGTCGCCGTCCCGCAGCCAGTAGGCGACGCCGGGGACCATCGCCGCGATCGCGGTGTCGCCGCCGTGGCCGCGCCAGTCGCCCAGCGGGTCGCACACGAGCAGCTGCGGGTGGAGCCCGGCCGGCCTGGTCTCCCGCAGGTCCCAGTCGTGCAGGAAGTCCGAAACCCGGCCGAGCTCGGTCCGCTGCGAGCGCATCATCATGAAGCCGCACGGCCCGTGCAGCGCGCCGACCGCCTCCTCGGGTCCGGTCCGGGTGAACCTGAGCCGGTTGCCGATCCCGAACGGCGGGCACCACGGCACGACCCCGGTACCGCCGATCCGCAGTGCCTCGACCCACGACCACGGGATCTCATCGACCCCGCAGGCCACATGGAGCCGGTCATAGGAGGCGGGATCGAGGGTGGCGACGGCCGCGTCCTCGACCCGTATCTCCGGCAGGCCCGTCAGGCCCGTCAGGCCCGCCAGGTGCTCGATGGCGCGGGCGGCCAGCACCGGGTCGACCTCCAGGCTGAGCACCCCACCGCCCGGTCCGGCCAGGTGCGCCAGCAGCGCCGCAGTCCAGCCCGAGCCGGTCCCGACCTCGAGCACCCGGTCACCAGGCCGGACGCCGAGCAGCTCACCCATGACCACCACGATGCCCGGGGCCGACACCGACGAGGTCGCCTGGCCCTCCCCCAGGGCCGGGTCGCCCGCGCCGTCGTCGATCTGGATCACGATCACCGCGTCGGAGTAGACGGTCTCCCACCAGCGGACGGGGTCGCGGGCCAGGTCGATCCGGTGCCCCACGCCCGCCAGGCGGTCAGGCCTGGCCCAGGCCACGGCGGGGACGAAGAGATGACGGGGCACGGCGTGGAGCGCCGCCCGCCAGCGCGGGTCGGTGAGCACTCCCTGGTCCGCCAACAGCTCGGCCAGCCGATCAGGGTCCATAGCGTCACTTATACCCCTGGTCCGACCTCGCCTACGAGGCGCTGGTCGGACGGATCACCTCCGGGTACGCGAAATCTCATGATCTGGCGTGGGAGAACGCGTGGATCGCCGAGTTCGCCGCTCGGCTGGTCGAGGAGCGGCTGCGGTTCGCCCGCGGACGCGGGACCATGCGGGCCTGCCGCTCCCCACACCTGCGGGTGAAGGGCCGGCCGGCCCCGTGCTGTGCTCGCGGGGCCGGCCGGTCTCGGGTCACCAGCCCTGGATACCCGCCCCGTAGGGATAGAGCGGGTTGCCGTAACCGGTGGGGACGGTCTGCCCCGCGTCGATCTTCGCGCGGATCTCGGCGCGCTGGGCCGCGGTCGCGCCCAGGTCGTAGGGCAGGTTCCAGTCCTCGACGGCGTCGGCGAGCGTGTCGGTGCCGCCGGGCCTGAGGACCTGGTCGAGGGTCCGGGGCAGTTGCCAGGGCAACCTGCCGGACGGTGCGTAGTCGCCGAACAGCAGGCTGGCCGTGGCCGGGCCGACCTCTTCGCCACCCCGGTAGGTCATGACGATGGCGTCGGCGATCCCGTTCCACTCGGTGATCACGGTGGGCCTGGGCAGATCCATCACCACCACGACCGGGATGCCCTGGTTGTGGAAGTTGTTGATGAGGGCGAGCTGGTCGGCGGGCAGATAGGGCTGTTCCTTCACCCAGGCGGTGGCGTGGGTGTAGGTCGGTTCACCGACGGCGACGACGGCAAGCTTGGGCGCGGGCCCGGTGTCCTGGTAGACGTGCACGCCCGCGGTGGCCGCCCTTGCCTTGATCGCCTCGAGCAGGTTGAGCGAGCCGAGCTCCTGGTGGAAGTAGCTCGTCCAGATGCAGCAGGCCTCACCGTCGGTGGCGCGGGGACCGGCCACCACGATGTTGTCGCCGGCCCTGAGCTTGATCGGCAGGACGCCGTTGTTCTTGAGCAGGGTGTTGGACTCCCGCGCGGCCTGGTTGGCGAGCGCCACATAGGCGGGCTGGTGGAAGCGGTACGGTCCGTTGACCGGGTCGCCGTAGGGGTGGTCGAAGACGCCGAGCTGGAACTTCAGCCGCAGGATCCGTTTGACCGCGTCGTTGATCCGGGCGATCGGGACGCCGGCGACGAAGCCCGCCATCGTGAAGCCGACCGCGCCGGGGTCGGCTCCGCCCATCACGTCGGAACCGGCGTTGGCGGCCTTGATCCAGACGCCGGAGGGCAGCCAGTCGGTGGTGATGAGGCCGGTGTAGTTCAGGTTGTTGCGCAGGTAGGCGAGGATCGGCGCGCTGTCGCCCGCCCCGGAGCCGCCCGGGTCCAGGTAGTTGCTGCCGGCGTAGCCGGGCATGATGTTGACGGCCCCGGCCTCCATCGCGGCCTTGAACGGGATCATGTGGTACTTGATCGTGACCCCGTCGTAGGTGATGCCCGCCTCCCCGCCGGCACCTTCGCCGGGCCAGTGCTTGACGGTCGCCAGGACGGACTGCGGGTTCAGCTCGGGTCCGCCCTGCAGGCCGGAGACCAGCGCCCTGACCTGGGCGGCGGCGACGTCCGCGTTCTCGCCGTTGCCCTCTTGGATGCGGGGGTAGAGCACCTTCGTGCCGACCTCGGCGAGCGGTCCGAGGACGCCGCGCGCGCCGACCTCGAGCTCCTCGCGGCGCTGCATGTCACCGAGCCGGTAGTCGAGCTTGTAGTTCTTGCCGGCGGCCAGCCCGCTCTGCAGCGGGTAGGTCGTCCGGTAGCCCGCGATCGTGTCGCCGGCTGACACCGGCGGAATGCCGAGGCGGGTTCCGGCCGAGCTCAGCAGGACGTTGTGCAGGTCACCCGGCTGTGCCGGCCCGAAGTGCCACCCGGACTGCGCGTACTGCTGGGCGTTGTAGAACATCTGGTATGCCTTCTCCTCGGGGGTCATCCGCCCGAGGAGGTCGTTGAGGCGGGTCTCGACCGGCAGCCGCCAGTCCTCATACGGCTCGATGCCGCCGTTCTTGTTGAGGTCCCGGGCCCCGTTGACGACGGTGACACCGTCGGCGACGGCCTCGACGTCGGGGAGGTAGAGGCTGAAGGTGCGGATGTTGGAGGTCGTCTTCGCACCGGAGCCGCTCACCGAGACCACGTACCACTTGTACGTCCATCGGTCGGTGATGTCCCAGCTCGGCGTGTAGCCGGTGCCGGTCGGCTCCGCGACCTTGGTGTAGAGGTCGAGCAGGTTGCCCGACGCGGTGAAGTCGTAGTCGGTGCGGCTGATGTTGAGCCACACCTCGTAGCGTGCCGCGCCGGCCACGCCCGCCCACGACAGCGCCGGCCTGCGGGTGCTGGTGACCATGGCGTTGTCGGCGGGTGCCGACAACGCGAACTGGCCGGTGGTCGCCGGGGCCCTGGTCGGGCCGGAGAGCATCAGTGCGGTGCTGGTCGAGGAGTCGACGGTGCCGAAGACCTGGAACTCCCACAGTGAGTAGCCGTAACCGCTCGACCGGGCGGTGCCGACGAACCGGAGATAGCGGCCCTGCCCGGTGACGTTGAGGTTCTCGACGCCGCCGTGGCCGGCCGTCGTGGTGTGGATCGGCGTCCAGGTCGTCCCGTTGTCGGACACTTCGAGGCGGTAGGCGGTGGCGAAGGCCGACTCCCAGTTGAGCGTCACCTTGCTGACCGTGGCGGTGCCGCCCAGGTCGACGCGCAGCCACTGGTCGTCGGTGTACTGGCTGGACCAGCGGGTGCCGGTGCGCCCGTCCAGCGCCGCCGCCGGAGCGTTCGCGCCCTCAGAGGAGGAGGCCGTGACCGGCTTGAAGGCGGAGATCGGCGTCGTGCCCGGCGGCTCGGGGTCGACCGGGCCGC
>JBDSTJ010000653.1:0-6855 GCA_039928335.1 Streptosporangiaceae bacterium
GTTGGCCGAGACCGCGGCGCAGGCCGCGGTCCCGACCGGCCCGACCACCGTCGTCAACGTCAACAGCGGCAGGTGCGCGGACGCCGCCGCGGCCGGGACCGCCGACGGCACCACCGTCCAGCAGTACGCCTGCAACGGCACCGCAGCCCAGTCGTTCACCTTCGGCGGCGGCAGCACCAACCCGAACACCCCCGACCTCGGGCCGAACGTGTCGGTGTTCGATCCGTCGATGTCCGCGGCGACCATCCAGAGCCGTCTGACCCAGGTGTTCGACCAGCAGCAGTCCAACCAGTTCGGCGCCCAGCGGTACGCCCTGCTGTTCAAGCCCGGGACCTACGACGTCGATGCCAACATCGGCTTCTACACGCAGGTCGCGGGCCTCGGCCTGTCACCCGACAACGTCACGATCAACGGCGCCGTCCATGCTGAGGCCGACTGGTTCGGCGGCAACGCCACCCAGAACTTCTGGCGTTCCGCCGAGAACCTGTCGGTGAACCCGGCCGGCGGCACCGACCGGTGGGCGGTCTCCCAGGCTGCGCCGTACCGGCGGATGCACGTGCGCGGCAACCTCGCCCTGGACGACGGCGGCTGGTCCAGCGGGGGGTTCATCTCCGACTCCAAGATCGACGGACAGATCAACTCCGGCAGCCAGCAGCAGTTCCTGACCCGCAACTCCCAGCTGGGCTCCTGGTCTGGTGCCAACTGGAACATGGTGTTCGTCGGGGACACCGGTGTGCCCGGCAACAGCTTCCCCAGCCCGCCTTACACCACCGTCGGCCAGACTCCGATCGTCAGGGAGAAGCCGTTTCTCTACCTCGACGGCTCGGGTGCCTACCAGGTCTTCGTCCCGGCTCTGCGCAGCAACTCCCAGGGAACGAGCTGGGGCGGCGGCAGTCCCGCGGGGGCTTCGCTCCCGATCAGTCGGTTCTTCGTCGTCAAGCCCGGCGCGACCGCCGCGGACCTCAACACGGCCCTCGCCCAGGGCAAGGACCTGCTGTTCACCCCGGGCGTCTACCACCTCAACCAGACGATCAACATCACCCGCCCCGACACCGTGGTGCTCGGGCTCGGCCTGGCCACCCTCGTCCCGGACGGCGGTATCACCGCCGTGTCGGTCGCCGACGTGGACGGCGTCAAGGTCGCGGGCCTGCTCATCGACGCCGGCACGACCAACTCCGCCACCCTCATGCAGGTCGGCCCGGCCGGATCGAGCGCCCGGCACACCGGCGACCCGACCTCCCTGCACGACGTGTTCTTCCGCGTCGGCGGCGCGGGCGTCGGCAGGGCCTCACAGAGCCTGGTCGTCAACAGCTCCGACGTCATCGGCGACCACCTGTGGATCTGGCGTGCCGACCACGGCAGCGGTGTCGGCTGGACCAGTAACACCGCCGCCACCGGCCTGGTCGTCAACGGCCAGTCGGTCACGATGTACGGCCTGTTCGTCGAGCACTACCAGCAGCACCAGGTCCTCTGGAACGGCAACGGCGGCCGCACGTACTTCTTCCAGAACGAGCTGCCCTACGACCCGCCGAACCAGCCGGCCTGGATGAACGGCTCGGTCCGCGGCTACGACGCCTACAAGGTCTCACCCTCGGTCACCACGCAGGAGGCATGGGGCCTGGGCAGCTACGCCTACTTCAACGTCAACCCGTCCGTGGTCGCCGAGCACGCCTTCGAGGCTCCGAACGCGGCCGGCGTCCGGTTCCACACCATGGTGACCGTCTCCCTGGGCGGCACCGGAACCATCGAACACGTCATCAACTCCACCGGAGCCGCGGCCAACTCCGGTCACCAGGTCACCAACCTGGTGTCCTTCCCCTGAGGGTGAGCGCACCCGACGACGCGTTCCGGACGCAGGTCAGGACCGTGCGGGTGGCCGCGGTGGCCGCGCCGGTGAGGCACTGGCCCAGGACGGCGTGCCCGGCCGCCGTCGAACGCCTTCTGTACGTCGAGGGCGATGAGGTCCGCGCTGGGGCGTTCCGCCTTGAGCGTGGTGAGGACCGACTTCACCAGATTCCCGAGGTTCCCGGAGAAGACGTGGCCGGGCGCGAGGCTCGCGCGGTGGATCGGGCAGCCGGAACAACCCTGTCCCTACTCAACCGACCTGAACTGGGAACTACTTTCGGAGGGGATTTCGACACGGCCGGACGTGATCGTCAAGATTGGATTTTCGGGACTCTCCCGGAACCGATTGAATGACCATTCATTCTGGTGCATACTCTTGCCCATGTCCAAGGTGCTGTCTGCTCTGCCTGTCGGTGAACGTGTCGGGATCGCCTTCTCCGGAGGGCTCGACACCTCCGTTGCGGTCGCGTGGATGCGCGAGAAGGGAGCGGTGCCGTGCACGTACACGGCTGATATCGGGCAGTACGACGAACCCGACGTGACCTCGGTGCCGGTCCGGGCGACGGAGTACGGGGCCGAGGTGGCGCGGGTCGTCGACTGCCGGGCCGCGCTCGTCGAGGAAGGGCTCGCGGCGCTGGCCTGCGGGGCGTTCCACATCCGGTCCGGCGGGCGGCCGTACTTCAACACCACGCCGCTCGGGCGGGCCGTCACGGGCACGCTGCTGGTGCGGGCGATGCTCGACGACGACGTTCAGATCTGGGGCGACGGGTCCACCTACAAGGGCAACGACATCGAGCGGTTCTACCGGTACGGGCTGCTCGCCAACCCCGCACTGCGGATCTACAAGCCCTGGCTGGACGCCGCGTTCGTCGGCGAACTCGGCGGGCGCAAGGAGATGTCGCAGTGGCTGGTCGCACGCGGCCTGCCCTACCGGGACAGTGCCGAGAAGGCCTACTCCACCGACGCCAACATCTGGGGCGCCACCCACGAGGCCAAGTCGCTGGAGCACCTCGACACGGGCATCGAGATCGTTCAGCCGATCATGGGCGTGCGGTTCTGGGAACCGTCCGTGGAGATCACTGCCGAGGACGTCACGATCGGCTTCGAGCAGGGACGCCCCGTGAGGATCAACGGCAGGGAGTTCGCCTCCCCCGTCGACCTGGTGCTCGAGGCCAACGCGATCGGCGGACGGCACGGGCTGGGCATGTCCGACCAGATCGAGAACCGGATCATCGAGGCCAAGAGCCGCGGCATCTACGAGGCCCCCGGCATGGCCCTGCTGCACACCGCCTACGAGCGTCTGGTCAACGCGGTCCACAACGAGGACACCCTCGCGACCTACCACAACGAGGGCCGCCGCCTCGGCCGCCTCATGTACGAGGGCCGCTGGCTGGACCCGCAGGCACTCATGATCCGCGAATCGCTCCAGCGCTGGATCGGCATGGCCGTCACCGGCGAGGTCACCCTGCGGCTCAGGCGCGGCGAGGATTACTCCATCCTCAGGACGACAGGCCCGGCGTTCAGCTACCACCCCGACAAGCTGTCGATGGAGCGCACCGAGGACTCCGCGTTCGGCCCCGCCGACCGCATCGGCCAGCTGACCATGCGCAACCTCGACATCGCCGACTCCCGCGCCAAATTGGAGCAGTACTCCGTCCTCGGCATGATCCCCACCGCCCGGAACGCCGGCGGTGGCCTGATCGACGCGATGCGCGCAGGCGGCGCAGAGGCCATCGCCTCCACCGGCCAGGTCCCCGACGACGCCCTGCTCGACCTCGCCGCCATGGAGTCCGGCACCGACTGACCGCTTCCCCTCAGACCGACGCGGTGATCCCCCGTCGTCGAACTGGTCTCAGGGTCGAACTGGTGTCAGGAGCGCGCGGACAGCTCGACGTCGACCTTCTCGACGGTGCTGCCCTGGCACCGGGGGCAGGTGAAGAAGCCGAGAGCTCCGCGACGCTGACCGTGTCCGTGGCAGAGGCTGCAGCGAGAGACCGACATTTCGTTCCTCCTTGCCGTAAGGCAGGACGGGCCACTGCCCGGTGCCTTCACCCTTTCGGGGGTGGGCCTGGCACTACCCCAGAAAACCAGATATTCACTTCTTCGTTGAGGTGGGCCCGGGTGGCGGGGCATGGGTGATGCCGACCCGCCGGCCGGGCCGGTCAGGGGACAGGGGTGTCGACCTTCTGGGGGTGAAGTGCCCGCCAGTCGCGCTCGGGGACGAGCGAGGAGCGAACGCCGAGGCGCAGGAGCGCCTCGATGGCCGCGCGGTCGAACTCGCTGCCGCTGTAGCCGAGGTAGGCGACCACGCCGGGGGCCGGCTCCCAGGCGATACCCCCGTTGCCGCCTACCTGGACCGACGCGACAGCCGTCCTGGCGTGCACAGTGCCCGCGTAGTCTGCGCGGGCCAGGTACAGCTCGTCCTCGAACCAGCCACCTCGGGTGACCCCGGTGAAGACCAGCCCGTCGCCGAGCGCGTCGGCCTCGGCGAGGTCCTGTGCCCCGTACCGGGTCTCGTGAGTTTCCGCGCCCCGGTAGCGTCCGCTGGAGACCACGGTGAAGCCGTGCGGCGCTCGGACCACCGGGCGGCCGTCACCGACCGTGGTCGCATCCGCGACAGCCTTCAGCTCGGCGGCCGACAGGTCCCCCCTGACCCGCGCGAAACCGTTCCCAAGCCGCCACAGGAAGGACCCGGCCCGGTCGACCGCAGCGGGGACCGGGAACGTCACCACGGCACCGTGCCGCCCGAACGACCCGTCGAACCTGCGGACGGTCACCGACCACGGCCCGGTGGCCACGCCCCGGTCGACCCGGTTCACCGCACCTGACGTCGGCCCGTCGATCAGCAGCCCGGGTGTCTCGCCCCGCCCCACCCGGGCGGCCGGCCCCTCCCTCGCCGGCGGACCACCCAGCGGCAGCGCGACGGACTCCGGGAGCGACGGCGGGGCCGACGGCCGAGCCGCACCCTCCTCACCCCGCAGTTGGTAGGCCCCCACCCCCGCCGCCGCCAGCACGACCGCGCCGACCACAGCCCAGCGCGGCACCGTCCTACGCGGCCCCTCCGGCCCACTGCTGAGAACCTCCGCCACTCCCTCAGTCCTTTCCACCCGCGACCGCCTTCATTCCTGCCGACGGTTCCTCTACACCGCAGGCCGAGCACGGGTTCCCGGCGGCGCGGTCAGCGGCCGCCGTCGCGTTCCAGGCGGGCGAGGAGGTCGCCGAAGCCCGCTGGGGCGCGGGGGTCCCGGCGGGCGGAGGTCACCACCGGCATCTGGGTCGTGTGCAGGATCTTGCGGCCCGCCGCCGCCAGAGCGTTGACGAGTGCGTGGTCCTCACCGGTCAGCAGGCTGTCGAATCCACCGACCGCCTGGTACGCCGCCGCGTTGACCCCGAGGTTGGCGCCGTGGACGTGGGGGTGGCCGGCGGCGTACTGCTCGACGTAGGCGGCCTGGCTGTGCTCGGGGTAGCCGTCCCAGTCAGTGATCAGGATGGTGCCGACGACGGCCTCCCATCCGTGGGCGGCATAGGTGAGCTGGCGGCTGAGCCAGCAGGGCGGGACGAGGGTGTCGGCGTCGGTGGTGGCGATCCAGAGGTTCGCGGGATCCGGTCCGGGGTTGAGGCGCAGGAACTCCGCCACCCCGGCTCTGCGGGCCCTTCCGACGTTCCGCAACGCGGCCCGGACGACCTGCGCGCCCGCCTGCTCGGCGAGTTCCGCCGTCCGGTCGCCGCAGGCGTCCGCGACGACGATCACCTGGACCGGTATGCGCGGGAGCAGCCGGGCCGCCAGGGTCACCGCTGCCAGGCACGAGGGCAGCAGGGCCTCCTCGTCATGGGCGGGAATGACGACTCCGAGAGCCTCGATCACACCAGTCCCTCGGCCTCGGCGACCGACGTGGCCGTGGTGCCACGGGTGTGGATCTCGGCGACGAAGTCCGGTTCCCGGTGCTCGACGAGACGGGCCAGACCCGGCCTGGCGGCCAGCGCGCGGTGCACCTCGTCGCCGGTCCTGGGGTAGTCGGGTACCGGATGCCGCCAGTGCACGGCCAGCAGGGTCCCGCCGGGGTCGAGGGCCGCCACGATGCGGTCGAGCATCAGGTCGAGGTCCACGCCGGCGAAGTAGTAGAGCACCTCGGAGACGACGATCAGATCGAACCGGACAGGCTCGGCCGGCCACCCGCCGGGCATGGTCCGCTGTTCGACCCGGACCTGCGGCTGCCCGGCGGTGCGCTCGGCCGCCGCCGCGACGGCTGTCTGCGACACGTCCCAGGCCAGCAGCCGGTCGCAGCGCTCGGCGAGAGTCCTGGTGAAGACCCCGACCGAGCAGCCGATCTCCAGGGCGTCGCCGTAGCGGCGGGCGGGCAGCATCGCGGCGCTGATGGCGTACTTGCGCTGCTCGTACCAGCGCGAGGTGAACCCCCACGGGTCGGGTGAGGCCGCGTACATGCCGGCGAAGTACTCCGGACCGAGGGTCATCTGAAGAGCACCTCCTGCTCGCGGGTGAAGTGGGCGACGATGCCCGGCGGGAGGACGGCGTCGAGGCCGCCGCCGCGGACCTCGAGCTGGCTGGAGAAGTAGCCGATGGCCGTCCGCTTGCGCATCCGGTCGGTCAACGGCAACGGGATCTGGACGGCCCGGTCCCACGGCAGCCGTGCGTCACCGGGCCGGGCCCAGTGCCAGGTCCAGATCGGATAGAAATACGGGTGCAGTCCGGCGGCCGCGGCGGCCCGGCCCGCGGCCTCGTGATCGGCGTGCATGTCGCCCTCCCACGGGGCCAGGCACACCTCAAAGCCCGCGGCGAGCTCCCGCAGCGCCTCGGTCAGCTCGCTCTCCCGTCCGGCCAGGCCCGTGTCGGGCATGCCGAGCCGGACGACCTCGACCCTCTCGGCCCCGAGGGCCTCCAGCGCGGACTCCGTCTCACCTACCCGCCGGGCCACCAGGGCGGGCACGTCGCCGATGCCCGGGTGCGACGCCTCGCCGTCGGTGACGGCGATCAGCCGGATCCGGACGTCG
>JBDSTJ010000654.1:0-5821 GCA_039928335.1 Streptosporangiaceae bacterium
GCCTGGTCGTAGGCCGCGGGCAGCCGGGCCGGCGTGGCGACCTCGCGGCTGATCCCGGTGGAGAAGCCAAGTCCCTCCAGGTCCCCGACCTCCTTGACGACCCCCGCGACGAGATCCTGGATACCGCCGCCGATCGGCAGGCCGATGACGGTGACGACCTCGTGGGCGAAACTCGCCACCGCGGCCGTGCGGTCCCGGCGGCGCACCGCCGAGGTCCAGGCCGTCGACAACCGTTCCTGGGCCGCCTTCTCCTCCGGCCCGTCCTGGTCGAGCGCGGCGACGACCACGGCCATCGGCCGGTCCAGGTCCCAGCCGAACCCGGCGCAGTGCGCGACGACCCATTCATGGTCGCCGGCCCGGCCGGCCAGCACGTCGCGCAGGAAGTCGGCGCGGTACTTGCTCTCGACCGCCGCGACGGCCTGCTGCTTGGTGATGACCAGGGCCGCCACCGTCGCGGCACGTTCCAGGATGCTCACCTCGGTGTCGCGCATCGTGTGGCGCGGCACCGTCTCGGGGCAGTACGCCACGATCCGCCCGTGGTCGGCCTCGCCGGCGGCCACCGGCACCACGATGAAGTCGCCGTGGGCGCCCTGCCGCACGGTCCGGCCGTCGTGCTCGAGCCAGTCGGCGAGCGCGTCCACATGCGGCCGCGGCCCGGCCCGCACCAGGATCCGCTCGTCGCTGTCGAGGGCCACCAGCGCGCCGCCCAGGAGCGCGGCGACCTCGTCGGCGACCTCCTGAAGGCCGCCACCGCACAGCACGATCTGGACCAGGGCCCGGTGGACCTCCTCGGTGCGGGCCAGGATCGCGGCCTGCCGGTTGAGGATGTCGGTGAGCACCTGGTTGAGGATGTCGTCGAACCCGACGTGCTCGGGCAGCAGGATCAGCGGGAAGCCCAGCCGGTCGGCTTGGGCGAGCATCTCAGGCGGCAGTTCGTCCAGGTAGGCACCGGGTTTGACCGCGAGCGCGGCAACCCCGCGCTCGTTGAGGTCGGCGACCAGGTTCCCGAGGGCCTCGGGCCGGTTGCGCAGCGGGTAACCGGTGGTCAGCAGCAACTCGTTGGGTTTCACCCAGGCCAGGACGTCCGGCACCTCCATCACGTTGAGGCGCTGCACGATCCGGTCCAGGCCGGCCTTGCCCGCCACGAGCCGGGCCTGGGCGAGCGTGGACACACCAAGTACCTCGCCGACCGGAAGCCCGTAGGTCAGGGTTCCGGTGCTGGCGAGGCGAAGCCGGGGCGGAGCGCTGTGCGCCTCGCCCGATCGTCGGGTCCACAGGTCGGTTCTTGCCTCCATCACACGTATAACCCTCACAAGAAAGACGAACGCTGACAAGTATCCTTGGCAACTTTCTCCATACGGCGATCTTGTACGGACGGTTAACGTCCGAGCAATGCACACCCAACGGAGGGCGGCCCGGTGACTTCACCCGTCATGCAGCAGCTGACGACGGTCGACCCCGAGGCGAGCAGGCCCCTGTCGCTACGGACCCCCGTCCCCGGTGCGGCAAGCCTCGCGGTGCGCGAGCAGCTGGAACGCCCGCGCAGGGCCGCCCGTGTCATCGCCGTCTTCCCCTCAGCGGTCTATCTTCAGTTCAAGAACGGCGGCGCGCCCAACGTCCTGGCACTGGTCAGTTCCGACGCGGTACGCCCTCCCAACGCCGTCGTCGTGCCCGCGGCGGCCCGCCAGCAGCCCTTCGCCGGGGTGCGCGAGGGCGAGGACGCCTGGATCGGCGACGGCTGTGCCGAGACCGGCCAGCTCCGCGTCAAGGTCCGCCGCTGGTGGGATCCCTCCCCGGTGCTGGGCCCGGTGTCGCTGGCCCGCCTGCACCACGGGGCGGTCGTGCTCGAGGCCGGGCTTGACGCCTCCCACTGCGGCCTCGCCGGCCACCCGGGCCCGCGCGTGCTCGCCGAACGCTGCGCCGCGGGCGACCTCGCGCACGCGGTCCTCGCCGTGGAGCGCATCGTCGGCCTCGGCCCCGGTCTGACCCCCAGCGGCGACGACATCATCGCCGGCATCCTGCTCGCCCTCCGCCTGCTCGGCGGTGCCGTGCACGGCGGCGACCGGGCCGTGTGGCTCGCCGACTGGCTGGGCGCGGCCGTCACCGCCGACGCCGAGACCCGCACGACCTCGCTGTCGGCGTCCCTGCTGCACTGTGCCGCCGCGGGCCAGGCCGGCGCGGAGGTCGCCGCCGTCCTGCGCGGCGTGGCCGGCCAGGAACCGCTCAAGCCCGCGGTCCGCCGACTCCTCAACGCCGGGCACACCTCGGGCTCCGACCTGACCTGGGGGCTACTGGCGGGCTACCGGGCCACCTTCGCGCTGAGCAGCGCCGCGACCCAGGCCCGGCGGGCCACTGCATGATCGAGCCGGTTCCCGTCGCCGGCCCCCGAGCGTTCCAGCAGTGCCTCGCGGCGCTGTCCCGGGGCCGGCACGTGCTCGTGCCCGGTGACGACCTCACCCTCGCCCAGGAGATCATGCTCAAGGACGAGGCGGCCAGGCTCGGGCTCATGGTTCTGGGCCCGGGATGTGATCCGGTCCCCGACACGATCCAGGACGGCCGTGTCGGCGTGGTCGGTGTCTCCCCGCAGGCCACCCGCCAGGTCCGCCGACACCTGGCCACCGCGGGCGAACCCGGCCCCGTGCTCACCGTCGGGCGCCGCGACCTGACCTCCTCGGTCAGTGGCCGCTCGACCCTCCAGGCGCTCGCCGCGTTCGACACCGACCCGACGATCCGCCTCATCGTCATCGCCGCCGACCCGCCCCCCGCCGAGGTCGCCTCCCTCATCCGCGAGGCCGCCCGCCGGCTGTCCACCCCGGTGGTGGAGGGCCCCTCCCTAACCGACGCCCTCCGCGTCCTGTGACCCCCCGGCCTGCCGCAGGGCCGCCAGAACGGCCGGCCAGGCCGTAGACCGGGGATCGATGACGTCGAAGTGGTCCGCGCCCTCGGGCACGGTCAGGCCCCCGCCGAAGGCGGCGTGGTAGGCGCGGGACATCTCCACCGGCAGGACCTCGTCCAGTTCCCCGTGCACCAGGACCGTCGGGAACCCCGGTCTGCCGAGCGCGGACGGGTCCGCCGCCGCGAAACGCTCGGGTACCTCGGCCGGTCCGCCGCCGAGGAACGCCGCGACGGCCCCGTTGCCGCTCCCCAGCCGGTCGGCCTCGGCGAGGTTCACCGCCGCACCCAGTGCGACCACGCCGGCGACCCTCGGCGGGGACGGGACCCGGCCGGGAGCACCCTCGGGAAGACGGTCCCGCAGGGCCGCCCACAGCGCGAGGTGCCCGCCGGCGGAGTGCCCGAGATACACGACCCGGCCGGGATCGATGAGGCCGGGCCGTTCCCGTTCGACCAGGCCGGGCAGCACGTCCGCGGCCTGCGCGACGTCGGTCAGCGTGACCGGCCAGCCCCCGCCCGCGCCGACCCGCCGGTACTCCACGTTGGCGACCGCGTAGCCGCGGTCGGCCAGGTCGTCCGCGACCACCCCGACGTGCAGCCGGTCGTAGGCCGCCCGCCAGAACCCGCCGTGCAGGAGCAGCACCAGGGCCACCGCCCCCACCGCCCCGACCGGAAAGCTGAGATCGGCGATCTGGTCCTCGTGCTCCCCGTAACGAATCGTCAGATCCGGCCCCGCAGAGCCCCTCCCCATCATCCTCTCTTCCTACCAGCCGACCCTGGGCTTGTTCGAGGAGGCCGGCCTGCTCGACGGACCGGTCAGGAAAGTGTGGCAGCGAACAGGGATCTTGCCGTCGTAGCGGTACGGAAGAATGAATCCATGACGCTCTCGGGGACCCAGCACACCATCACGGCCGGACCGTACGAAGCGGTGATCACCGAACAGGGCGGCGGGCTGCGCACTCTCACCCACCGCGGGCGCGAGGTGATCCTGCCGCACGACCCGGACCAGGTCACCCAGGCGGGGTTCGGCCAACTGCTCACACCCTGGCCCAACCGGATCAACCACGGAAAGTATGAGTTCGAGGGCGTCGAGAACCTCGTTCCGGTCAACGAGCCGAGCCGTGACTGCGCCATCCACGGGCTGGTCCGCTGGGAGCCCTGGGTGCTCCAGGAGCAGACCGCCGCGAGCGTGCGCCTGTCGTTCCGCCTGCTCGGGCGGCCCGGCTATCCCTACCGGCTGGACCTGGGCGTCACCTACGCTCTGGACGCCGAGACCGGGCTGACCGTGGGGCTCAGTGCGAGCAACACCGGCACCCGCAACGCCCCGTACGGCCAGAGCGCCCATCCCTACCTCACGGTCGGGCAGCCGATCGACGCCTGCGAGGTGGTCTTCGGCGGCACCCGTTACCAGCCGGTCGATGGCCGCCTGATCCCCGACGGGGCTCCGACGAGCGTTGCCGGCACCCCGTTCGACCTGCGCGAACCGCGGCCGTTCGGGGACCGGCGGATCGACACGGCCTACACCGGGCTGCCGTTCGAGGACGGGCGGGTGTGGGTGCGGCTGTCCGGCGGCGGGCGGACCGCGGCGCTGTGGGCCGATGAGGCCCACCCGTGGATCCAGCTCTACACCGCCGACGATCTCGACCCGGCCCGGGTGCGCAGCGGGCTGGCAGCCGAGCCGATGACCTGCCCGCCGGACGCCTTCAACTCCGGCACAGATCTCATCTCCCTCAAGCCCGGCGACACGTTCACCAGCTCCTGGGGCATCCAGGAACAGCCGTGACACGTCCGTGACACCGGCACCTGGACGTAGGGGTCCTGCCTGACGGTTGTGCCGCGCCGGTTTCCCATACCGGGCGGCTTGGGGGATCCTTTCTGTGTGAACCTGAGCGTGTCGAAGATCGAAGACCTGTCCGAGCGCGTGCTGGCGACCTCCACCGAGCATGCGAAGTACTATGCCGGGGCCACCGAGGGGCGTCAGCCCGTCAGCACCGTCTACGTGCCGGCAGACCGCTTCTCGCGGACCACTGCGGCCGATTTCGGCTCCGAGGCCCTGCGGCTGCTGAACCTGCACACGCCGGGCGAGGGCTCCTTCGGCTCCTCCTTCATGCTCGACCCGACCATCGCCGGCCTGGTCAGGTCCCGGGTCGCGGCCAAGCTCGCCAACGATCCGGTGGAGGACATCCGGATCGACTTCGAGGACGGCTACGGGGTCCGCTCCGATCACGAGGAGGACGAGACCGTCGCCCAGGTCGTCGAGGCCGTGGCGGCCGCCTACCAGGCCCAGCAGCTTCCGCATTTCTGGGGTCTTCGGGTCAAGTCCTTCGCCGACGGCGGGCACGAGCGCGCCATGCGCACCCTCGACGGCTTCCTCACCTCGCTGCGCGACCGGCTCGGCCGGCTCCCCGGCGGCTTCGTGATCACCTTCCCCAAGATCGTGATGCCGGAGCACGTGGCGGTCTTCGTGGACTACCTGGACCGGCTCGAGACCTCCCTCGGGCTCCCCAACGGCACGCTGCGCTTCGAGGTCCAGATCGAGACCCCCGAGTCGATCATCAATCACCACGGCGAGTTCGGCCTGCGCCGCATCGTCGAGGCCGGCGCGGGCCGGATCAGCGCCGCCCACTTCGGCGTGTACGACTACACCGCCTCCTGCGGTCTGCCGCCCGAGGAGCAGCGCCTGGACCACCCGGCCTGCGACTTCGCCCGCAACGTCATGCAGGTCTCGCTCGCCGGCACCGGCATCCGGCTGTCCGACGGATCCACCAACGTGGTCCCGCGCAACGACGGCGCCGACGAGATCACCCGCACCTGGCAGACCCACGCCCAGCAGGTCAGGCACTCCCTGTCGCACGGCTTCTACCAGGGCTGGGACCTGCACCCCTCACACCTGCCCGCCCGTTATGCAGCCGTCTATGACTTCCACCTG
>JBDSTJ010000655.1:0-4124 GCA_039928335.1 Streptosporangiaceae bacterium
GCCTCACAAGGCTGCTGGAAAAGGCTCACTGAAGCGTTCGAGCTGAGGGTCTTCTTCGGCTCGGCGGGCGGTGCCCCGTAGTACTCGCGGGAGGAGATCCGGATCGCCTCGGCCCGGTCAGTGATCAGCGGGCCGAGGGGCCGGGTGCGGAAGGTGAACGCGGCCTCGACCTGGTTGCCGACGATGAGCCGTCCGGCGGCCTCGCTACACCGGCTATCAGGTGTGGGGGAAACAGCAGAAGGTCGAGGAGCCCCTCGACGTCAACGACGTCTCCCTGGGCCACATCACCCAGTTGAAGTGGACCGAGCGCGAGTCCTGGGTTTGGTCCCTGGAGATTGCCCACCCGGTCATCATCCCCAAGGAGCAGTTCGACCTGATCGAGGGCAGGCTTGCTTCCGGGGCCAGGCAGAAGGGCGGGACCAAGGCACGGGTGAAGACCGTGCACCCCAGGGCCCCGGCAAAGTCGCGATTGATGCATTAATGTCCGGTTACCGCAGTGGTGGTCAGGCCGCTCCGAGCTGCGAGGGATTGGAGATCGACCTGCTCTCGCTCTGCTGAGAGGCCGCCCGAACCACGTGGATCCGATTCGGACACCGAAGCATGTTTCGCGACTCCACCGGTGCCCTGCCGTGCACCCCTACCGTCTGAAGAGGCGCATGAAATGCGGGGTGTGCGAGCGCGAGATGGAGTCGCATTGGTCCGACGGCCCGCGCTACCGATGCAGATTCCCGCAGGAGTACGCCTTGGCGAACAGGGTGCAGCACCCCAGGAACGTCTACGTGCGTGAAGATCGGGTGATCCCGTTGGTGAACGGATGGCTCACGAAGATCTTCTCCAAGCACCATATCCAACAGACGGTCACAGATTTGTTCGGGACTCAGGAACTCAACGGAGCATCACCCGACGTTCTTAAGGCTCAGGCAAAAGTCAGGGACTGCAATACGAAGATCAACCGCCTGCGCAATGCCATCGAGGCGGGGGGAGATCCCGTCATGATCGGGCCATGGATCACGGAAGCGGGTGCGGACCTGGCCTCGGCAACCGCCGTCCTCGACTTCGCTGAGGCAGCACAAGTAGATCAAATGACCGTCGATGAAATCGAGCAGATCATGACAGCACTTGGCTCGTTCGCCGCACTCCTGGAGGCGGCCGGCGCGACTCCAGAACAGTGCTCGATGGTCTACGAAGCCATGGGCCTCTTCGTGACCTACCACCCCGGAAAACACGAAATCCGGATCGAGGTGAACCTCGATCCGGATGTGCTAGCCCGTGGGCCTGATAGCTACCCCTGGGGTAACTGTTGGTGTCCGAGGGGGGACTTGAACCCCCATGCCCCGTAAAGGGCACTAGCACCTCAAGCTAGCGCGTCTGCCTATTCCGCCACCCGGACGAGTGAGCGACCGTGCCTTGCGGCGCGGTGCAGCGGGCCAACCATACCAAAGCCTGGGACCAGTCCGCGATTCGTGAGCGGGTGAGCCCTGGGAGGATGGGAGGGCAGGAGCTGAGGCGTGGAGGGATGGGTGCGATGACCGATTACACCGGTATGGAGTCCGAGGTCGTGGAGCTGTGCCGCGACCTGATCAGGATCGATTCGAGTAACCCGGGGGACAACACGGGGCCGGGGGAGCGTAAGGCCGCGGAGTATGTGGCGGAGAAGCTGGAGAGTGTGGGGCTGGCGACGACGGTGCTGGAGTCCGCCAGCAGGCGGACCAGCGTGATCGCCCGGATCGAGGGGGAGGAGCCGGGGCGGGACGCGCTGCTGCTGCATGGTCATCTGGATGTGGTGCCGGCGCAACGGAGCGACTGGACGCATGATCCGTTCAGTGGGGAGATCGCCGACGGGTGTGTCTGGGGGCGGGGCGCGGTCGACATGAAGGACATGGACGCGATGATCCTGGCGTCGGCGCTGGATCGGGTCCGGTCCGGGCGGAAGCCGAAGCGGGATGTGGTGCTGGCGTTCCTCGCGGATGAGGAGGCGGGCGGCAGGTACGGGGCGCACTGGCTGGTGGACAACCACCCTGGACTGTTCGAGGGGTGCACGGAGGCGGTGGGGGAGGTCGGCGGGTTCAGCCTCACTGTGCCCAACGACCGGCGGCTCTATCTGATCGAGACGGCGGAGAAGGGCCTGGCCTGGATGAAGCTCACGGCGACCGGCACGGCCGGGCACGGGAGCATGGTCCACGGGGACAACGCGGTCACGGAGCTGGCGGCGGCGGTGACGCGGCTGGGGCAGCACCGGTTCCCGGTGCAGCTCACCGGGACGGTCCGGGTCTTCCTGGAGCGGGTCTGCGAGGCCTACGGGCTGGAGTTCGACTCGAAGGATCCCGAGGCGTGCCTGCCGTGGCTGGGGTCGTTCGCGCGGATGATCGGAGCCACGCTGCGTCACACCCTCAACCCCACCCGGCTGGACGCCGGATATAAGACGAATGTTATTCCGCAACAGGCCGAGGCGCAGGTCGACGGCCGATTTCTGCCGGGCTTCGAAAAGGACTTCTTCGCGACCGTCGACGAACTGCTCGGGGACAAAGTCGTACGAGAATTTGTGCATCATGACATCGCAGTCGAAACGGACTATGCCGGGCCGATCATCCAGGCGATGGAAGAGGCGCTGACCTGGGCGGATCCGGGCGCGATCCCCGTCCCGTACTGCCTCAGTGGGGGCACGGACGCCAAGTCTTTCGCCCAGCTCGGCATGCGCTGCTACGGTTTCGCACCACTCCGACTTCCCCCGGAATTGGATTTTTCCGGAATGTTCCATGGAATCGACGAACGGGTTCCGGTGGGCGGACTGCAGTTCGGCGTACGGGTGCTCGACAGGTTCCTCGATCACGCCTAAGTATTTGCCGCCTTTACTTCCACTAGAACGTTCCGTGGTGCTAGCGTGACCGAACGTAAGGGAACTTTTGAAGTTCCCTCGTGGGTATCGAGTGGTCATCACGTGGTGGTTCACGTGGTCATTCACGTGGTCATCGAGGAGGATCCGTGGCACGGACACAGACGAGGACGGTCACCGTCCTTCGTGCTGCCCCGCCTCGGCTGCTCCCGATCGCCCGCCGCCTGTTCGCCGTCGCCGGGCTCGTGCTCGCCGGCTGGCTGCTCGGAAGTTCCGGGCAGGCCAGCGCCGACACGACGACCGGACCGGCCGTCGCCAGCGCCACCCAGGCCCTGGTCGAGGTCGCTGGGCTCAAGCCGGTTCACGAACCGGCCGGGCAGTGGGTCGACAAGCTGGCCGACAAGCTGGCCGACGAGGCGCGGAGCGCGACCGCCGGACTGCCCGACCAGATCGCCGACCCGGTGCTCGACCCGGTGCTCGACGTCGTGCGGGACCCCGTCGTACCGGAGGTGCGACGTCCGGTTCGACCGACAGTGCACCACAGGCCGCAGCAGCACCCTCGGGGACGCGGGGAGGCGGCGCGCAAGCCCGTCACCGCTGCGGCGTCCGAGCGCCATGCCACCGTGGTCAAGATTCACACGGTCACGAAGAAGCGACCTGCCGGAGGGGTGCCCATGCCCGTCCAGCAGCGGCCGAGTCCGCTGAACCTTGGGGCGGGTTCCCTGCCCCAGGCCGGCGGCGTCGTCATGGGTGGCTGGATGGCCACTCCCCTTCGGGCCGGATCCACAGTGACCCGTCACCCCGTGCTCGTCCTCGCGCCGTGGATCGGCGCCCTTCCCCCCGTTGTGCGAACGGTGGCGGACGAGCCTTCGCTGTCCCCCGACTAGTAACGGCCCGGCCGTCACCTGGGTGATTCATGCCCTCGTACGGCTGCGCGGCGTGCCTCCCCTGTGGCGGTGCGTGCTGTTACTGGCGACTTCGGAACGACAACCCCCAACACCTCAGGAGTAACCATGCGTATGTGGGCTAAGGGCGGCCGTGCCGTCATGATCACCGCGAGCTTCGTCGCTCTCGGTGCGAGCTGTGTCTTCCCCGGCACTTCCTTCGCAGACACCACGAACGGCGATCACTCGGTCCTCGGCGGCAACCAGGTCGAGGCCCCGATCTCGGCCCCGGTCGACGTCAGCGGCAACGCGCTGGCGATCTTCGGCACGGCGGACGCCACCTCCCAGGGCGGCACCAAGGTCGTCAACAAGAGCGGCGGCGGCAAGGGCAACAAGACCTCCGGCAA
>JBDSTJ010000656.1:0-9516 GCA_039928335.1 Streptosporangiaceae bacterium
CACCTCCTACCGGACGGCCGAGCTGATCGCCGAGGCGCGCGCCGCCGCAGGCACCGCACCGTCGCCCGACGCCACCGTCAAGGAGCAGGAGCTCGACGGGGCGCGGGGTGCGGACGTCAACGGCGTCCGGGTGCACTCCGTCCGGCTGTCGGGGCTCATCGCCCACCAGGAGGTCCTGCTGGGCGGCCACGGCGAGACCTTCACGATCCGGCACGACTCGATGAACCGCGAGTCGTTCATGCCGGGCGTGCTGCTGAGCATCCGCCATGTCGCCGGCCTCACCGAGCCGCTGACGGTCGGCATCGAGCCCCTGCTCGGGCTGTGATCTTCCTAGGGGAGCCCTGGGACTTCCTCGGGGCCTCCGAGGCGATCGACTTCGAGGACGAGGCGATCCAGGTCCAGGCCGCCAGGTTCCCCGACGGCGACGTGCCGTTCGCGCACGCGGCGTTCCGGTTCGTCCGCGACGAGATCGCCCACTCGATCGACGCGGGGGACACCGTGGTCACCTGGCGTGCCTCCGACGTGCTCGCCCGGAGGACCGGGCTCTGCTATGCCAAGTCGCATCTGTACGTGGCACTGCTGCGCGCCGCCGGGATCTCCGCAGGGCTGGCCTACCAGCAGGTCGGGTCCTTCGTGCACGGTGTCGCGGCGGTCGAGCTCGACGGCCGCTGGGTGCGCCTGGACCCGCGCGGCGACAACGCCGAGGTGTCGGTGGACTTCGCGCCGGATGAGGACCGGCTGGCCCATCCGCACCTGCCGCTCCATCCGGAGGTCCGCGCTGAGCCGCATCCGGTGGTGCTGGCCGCCCTCAGGTCCAGCGACGACCTGCCCACCCTGGTCCTTCCCGCCACTCTCCAGGCTCGCACCAGCGGAGGCTGACCGGTGTCGCCGCTCAGGCCGGGCGACCCTCAGGGAGCCTGAAAGCCGTACTTGGCAAAGACGGCCGTCGCGTCCGCCGAGGCCAGCCAGGCCACGAAGGACGCGGCGGCCTTCTCGTGCGGGGACTTGGCCACGACGGCGGCCGGGAAGGCCGCCTGGACGTTCTGGGCGGCCGGGACGGGCACGCTGCTCGCCGCCGCCCCGGCCGACTTCATGTCCGTGATGTAGACGATCCCCGCGTCGGCCTCGCCGGTGCGCACCTGGTTCAGGACCATGCGCGCGTCACTCTCCTGCGACACCGGCCGCACGGTCACCCCGGCCTTGCGCAGCGCCGCCTCGGCGTAGGCCCCGACCGGCACGAGCGGAGCGCCGATCACGACCCTGATCCTCGGCAGGGACAGGGACTCCAGACCCCTGATCCGCTTGGGGTTGCCCGGGGTCACCGCGATCGTCAGCGAGTTGCGCGCGACGATGGTGCGCTCGCCGACGTGCTTCCTGATGTCCTGCAGGCTCTGCGCGTCATCGGTGATGATCGCGTCGGCCTTCTGGCCGTGCTTCACCCCGTCCGCCAGCTCCAGCGAACCGTCGTAGCGGAATTTGATCGTGATTTCGGGATGGGACAGCTGGTAGGCCGCGCCCAGCTCCCGGCCGACCTCGCTGAGGGAGGTGTCGGCGAGAACCGTCAGCGAGGTGTTCCCCGGCGAGCCGCCGGAACACGCCGTGAGCGCAAGGAGCAGCAGGGCCACCGCGGGCGCGAGCGTGGCTTGGGGGGGCATGAAATGGATCATAGGTGGATTTCGTGACCTCGCCTGAACTGTCGGCGGTCCTCGTTAGGGTTTCCGGCATGGACTTGATCGAGCAGCTTCCCGAGGACTGGCGCGCCAGGCTGGACCTCAACCCCCTCGCGATGGCGGCCCTCGGCACCTTCGTGGCACGGCAGTACGCCGAGCACGCCGTCCACCCGCCCGCCGAGGACCTGTTCAACGCCTTCCGGCACACCTCCTACGAGAACGCCCGGGTGCTCATTCTCGGCCAGGACCCCTACCACGGCCCCGGTCAGGCGCACGGTCTCAGCTTCAGTGTGCGCCCCGGGGTGAGGATCCCGCCGTCACTCCGCAACATCTACAAGGAGCTCGCCGACGACCTCGACGTGCCGGTCCCCGCCACCGGCGACCTGACCCGCTGGGCCGACCAGGGCGTCCTGCTCCTCAACGCGGTCCTCACCGTCCGGTCCGGCGAGGCCGGCTCGCACGCGGGCCAGGGCTGGGAGGAGTTCACCGACGCCGCCATCCGCGCCCTCAACGACAAGCCCGAACGTGTGGTCTTCGTCCTCTGGGGCGCCTACGCCCGCAAGAAGGCCAAGCTCATCACGGCTCCCCAGCATGTCGTGCACGAGTCGGCCCACCCCAGCCCGCTCAGCGCCAAGAAGTTCTTCGGGACCCACCCCTTCAGCACCGTCAACAAGGCCCTGGTCGATGCGGGCGAACCCGAGATCATCTGGTAGAGCCCGCTGGGCTGCTACAGGGCGAGGCCGAGGGTGAGGAGGGCGCCGAAGACGATCTGGAGGCGGCCGGTCTCGCCCAGGACGGCGATGAGGGCCGGTCCCTGCGCGCCTTCGAGCACGCGCCTGGACGGGCTGATGCTGAGCGGTGCGGCCAGCAGAGCCAGTAGCGCCCAGGGCCGGGCGATGGCGATGCCCAGGACGATCGTGAAGGGGAGAGCCAGGCACAGGCTGTAGAGGATGCGGGCCAGGGTGTCGCCGAGGACGACCGCCAGGGTGCGCTTGCCGGTGACCGCGTCGGTGTCGATGTCGCGGACGTTGTTGACCACGAGCATCGCGCAGGCCAGCAGGCCGCACGGGACCGCTGCGGCCCATGCCACCCAGGGCAGGCTTTCGAGCTGCACATAGGTGGTGCCGACGACGGCGACGAGGCCGAAGAAGACGAAGACCGAGAGCTCGCCGAGCGCCCGGTAGCCGTACGGGCGGGAGCCGCCGGTGTAGAACCAGCCGGCCAGCAGCGCGAACGCGCCGACCAGGACCAGCCACCAGCTCGACACGGCCGCCAGGACCAGGCCCGCGACCGCCGCCGCCGCGAAGCACAGGGCCGCGGCGGCCAGCACCTGCCTGGGTCGCTTGCTGCCCGATCCGACCAGGCGCAGCGGGCCGACCCGGTTCTCGTCGGTGCCCCGGACGCCGTCGCTGTAGTCGTTGGCGTAGTTGACGCCGACCTGCAGGGCCAACGACACGAACAGGGCGAGCAGCGCCCGCCACCACACCGCGTGGCCGGAGCCGAGGGCGACCCCGGTGCCCACGGCGACGGGCACGACGGCGGCGGGCAGGGTGCGGGGCCGGGCCCCGGCGATCCAGAGGTTCAACGTCAGTCTTTCCGGCGAAGGCGAAGCGTCATGATCAGGCCAACGGCGAGGATACCTGCCGTCGTCAGGGCCGCGTGGCCGGTGGCCACCGCCAGGCTCTGGATGGCGGCGTGGGCCTCGACCGGGTCGAGCGACTTGATCGTCGTCCCCGCGCTGGTCTGAATCTGCTCGGCGAGGGCGGAGTCCCCGGTCTCGGCCGTGACCGCGTGCCCCAGGCTGGTCGCGAAGACCGTGCCGATCAGCGCGATCCCCAGCGCCGAACCGACCTGACGGGCCGTCGACTGGGTCCCGGCCGCCTGCCCGGACTGGGCCTTCGGCACGTCGGCGAGGGAGACGTTGGTGAGCTGCGCGGACGTCAGGCCCAGGCCCAGGCCGTACATCAGCATCCACGGCGCGAGCCCGAAGCCGGTGGTCCCGGCATGGGTCGTCAGGCCGATGGCCAGCACCGCGGCGACCTCGGCGGCCATGCCGAACTGCACGACGCGGGCCGCGCCGACCCGTTGGGACAGCCGTGCCGCGAACGGGCCGGACAGGAACGCGCCGACCGCCAGCGGCACAATCGCCACACAGATCTGGAGCGGGTTGTCGCCGTGTGCCCCCTGCAGGAACAGCGGGAGCACGAACAGCAGGCCAAGCTCGCCCACGCTGATCAGGGACGCCGCCACGTTGCCCCGGCGGAAGCTCGCGATCCGGAACAGGCTGAGGTCGAGCATCACCGGCAGGCCCCGGCGGACCCGGGCGCGCTCCAGGAACAGCAGCCCGACCATGAGCAGGACCGCGGCGACCAGGGCCACCGGGATCGGCGAGAGCTCGTAGGACCAGGTCAGCGGGCCGACCTCGAACGGCCGGACGGTGCGCCACCAGCCGTACTGCTGGCCCTCGATCAGGGCGAACACGAGCGCGCCCAGGCCGAGCGCGGAGACCAGCCCGCCCAGCCAGTCGATGCCGCGCTGCCCCGCGGTGTCGCGGGTCTCCGGAATGAACTTGATCACTCCCGCGATCAGGAGCAGCCCGATCGGCAGGTTGACGAGGAAGGCGGCCCGCCAGCTGTAGGAGGTGGCCAGCCAGCCGCCGATCAGCGGGCCGAGCGCCGACATGCCGCCGATCAGCGAACCCCAGATGCCGAACGCGATCGCCCGGTCGCGGCCCTGGAACAGGGTGTTGATCGTCGACAGCGTGGCCGGCATGATCATCGATGCTCCCACGCCCTGCAGAGCCCGGGCGCCGATCAGAGCCGCGCCACTGCCCGACCGGGCCGCCAGCAGACTCGCCAGCACGAACACGACCGTGCCCAGGACGAACATCCGCCGCCGGCCGACCACGTCCGCCACCCGGCCGAACGAGATCAGGAAAGCGGCGAAGACCAGCGAGTAGATCGAGGTCAGCCATTCGGCGTCGGTCGTGCGCAGATCCAGGTCCCCGACGATCCGGGGCAGCAGCATGTTGACGATCGTCGCGTCAATGATGATCAGTGAGACGCCGAGGCTGATGACCGCGAGGCCGAGCCAGCGTCCACGTCCTGCGGGGACGATCGCCTCGTCGTCGAGGGCGGGCGCGGTCACGGGCGCGGTCATGGCCATCCTGGGAAGAGAGGCTGGGGTCGGCCCCAACATAACCGCAGCTGGCACGGTTCAATCACCGGGGTGGTGTTGGACCACGCGGCTCTGCTTGTCACCGTGGGGGACTCCTGCCGGGACCCGCCGTGGTGGGGCCTCCATCACGGCCGCATGCGTGGGCTCGCCGAGGTCCTGGTCCAGGACCTCGGCGGAGGCAGGTCGGCGGAGCGGCGGAGTACGCGGGATCGGGTGGTCTTCGGACTCGGTGGCCCGGGCCTGGCGTAGGGCGAGTGAAGCGAGGTAGGGCAGGGCGTTGGTGTCTCGCGGTGGGCAACCAGTCAAGGGAAGATGATGGTGTCGATGGATGCCTCGCCGCTGCTGCTGGAGTTCGTGAACACGGTCGACGTGGAGATCGCCACGGACGCCTTCGGCACGCCCGGGGAACTGACCGCGTGGCTGCTGGAGCGCGACCTGATCGACTCCGCCGCGCGGGCCGACACGGTCCTGCTCACCCAGACCGTGCAACTGCGCACCGCGCTGAGAGCGGCGATGGCCGCCCACCACGGCGACCGGCCGGACCCTGACGCCGGCCTTCTCTGCCGGGCGCTGAGCCCGTTCCCGCTGCGGGTCTGCTGCGCGGACGGCCCCGGCCTGTCGCCGGCGAATGATGGGGCGGCCGGGGGAGTGGCCAGGGTGGCCGTCGCGGGAACCTGGGCCAGGCTCAAGATCTGCTCGGAGGAGACATGCCAGTGGGCGTTCCATGACGCCTCCAAGAACCGGTCGCGCACCTGGTGCTCGATGCGGGTCTGCGGCAACCGGACCAAGACGCGTGCTTACCGGGCCCGGCAGCGGGCGGAGTAGCGTAGTCCCCTATGGCTGATGTGGGAGTGCGCCCGGCGCGGCTCGAGGACGTGGGCAGGATCGCCGAGATCCAGGTGAAGGCCTGGGATGCCGCCTACCGGGCGTTCATTCCGGCGGACGTCCTCGCCGAGATGACCGGCTCTGCCGACCTGTGGCGGGAGCGCTGGGCCGAGGCGGTGACCGCGCCGCCGACCCCCCGGCACCAGCTGCTCGTGTCGGTGGTCGGCGACACCGACGTCACCGGGTTCGCCGCGATCTCCCCCGCCTCCGATCCCGACCAGGACAGCACCGCTGGTGAGCTCGTCACCCTCCTGGTCGACCCGGACCGGGGGCGCGAAGGCCACGGAAGCCGTCTCCTGTCGGCCGTCGCGGACATTTTCCGAGATCACGGTTTCAGCACGGTGATCACCTGGGTCTTCGTCCGGGACGAGGTTCTGCGCGGCTTCCTGCAGCCCGCCGGCTGGGCCACCGACGGAGCCCGGCGGACTCTGGACTTCAGCACGGCCGACCGCGAGGCCAAGGTCGAGATGGCCCGCCTGCACACCGATCTACGGCCGGTCACCTTCGTCTAGGTCTACCGACCGGTAGTGAATAGGTGTTGAAAAACCGCGAAAAGTATCAATAGTCGGTCTTTTCCGATACCCCCGTCCTAACGCTTTCTTTTCCGAGTTTCCGCAGGTCACTGTCGCTGTTGCAGGAACCCCCAAGTGGGTAGGCATCGGGTTGAAACCGGATGTAGCACTCTCGAGGCCTTGGGGGAAGAGAGCGATGGACATTGACCACAGCGCGCACCAGGACGGTCCCCGTCTGGCCGAACTCAGTGACGAGTTCTCCGGGTGGCGGATCGGCCGTGGCGGGTCCGGCCACTGGTGGGCCGTGCGTGACAACGAACTCGTCCGCACCCTTCACGTAGAGGAACTGCGTGCCCGGCTCGGTGAGCTACAGGTCATCTTGCAGGTGGATTGACACAGAATCTCGCGAATCATCCGTGTAACGCGGCATTTGCCTGTCACGATGACGGTGTAGACGTTGTCGTTGACCCTCGTACCCCCGAGCGCGGGTCGACGACAACGTCTTTTTTGTCGGCCCGGGTGCCCAGGCTGACAAGGCGAAGCCCGTCGGACCGACAGGTCGTCAGCTGTGGCGCTCGCCGGGCGGGCTAGGGTTTCGGACATGGCACCCAGCACAACACCCGATGCTCCGTTCGGACGGTTGCTGACCGCGATGGTCACCCCCATGCACGCGGACGGCTCCGTCGACTACGCCGGCGCGGCGCGCCTGGCGACCCATCTGGTCGACGAGCAGCGCCACGACGGCCTCGTCATCAACGGCACCACCGGCGAGTCGCCGACCACCACCGACGAGGAGAAGGAGCGGCTGCTGCGGACCGTCGTCGAGGCCGTGGGTGATCGCGCCTGCGTCGTGTTCGGGGCCGGCAGCAACGACACCCGGCACAGCCTGGGCCTGGCCCGCAAGGCCGAGGCCGCGGGGGCAGACGGCCTGCTGGTCGTCACCCCGTACTACAACAAGCCGCCCCAGGAGGGCGTGTTCCGGCACATGAGTGCCATCGCCGACGCCACCGAACTGCCGGTGATGCTGTACGACATCCCGGGCCGGGCCGGGATCCCGATCGAGCGAGTCACGATCATGCGCCTGGCCGAGAACCCGCGCATCGTGGCCGTCAAGGACGCCAAGGGTGACCTGTTCGCCGCCTCGCGGATCATGAACGATACCGAACTCGCGTTCTACTCGGGTGACGACGTTCTCAACCTCGCCTGGCTGTCCCAGGGGGCCGCCGGGTTCGTGAGCGTGGTGGGGCACGTCGCCGGGGCCTGCCTGCATGAGATGATTGACGCCTATCGGTCCGGTGACACCGGCCGGGCGCTCGCGATCCACCGCGGGCTGCTGCCCGTCGTCACCGCGATCATGACCCGTACACAGGGGGTCATCGCGGTCAAGGCCGCGCTCGACCTCCTGGGCCTGCCAGGCGGAGCGCTACGTGCGCCGCTGCTGGCGGCCGAGCCCGAATTCGTTGCGCAACTGCGCGAAGACTTGATAACCGGGGGAGTCAAAGTGCCTACGGAGGCCACTACGTGAGTGAATCGAACCATCATCGGCACAATCTCGAGGTGCGGGCATGAGTCATCCGCATCCTGATCTCTCGACACCGCCGACCCTCGCCAAGGGCGGCCTGCGCATTGTCGCGCTGGGCGGCCTGGGGGAGATCGGCCGCAACATGGCCGTCTTCGAGTTCGGCGGCCGGCTGCTGATCGTCGACTGCGGCGTGCTCTTCCCCGAGGAGGAGCAGCCCGGCGTCGACCTGATCCTGCCGGACTTCGACTACATCCGGGGCCGTCTGGGCGACATCGAGGCCATCGTCCTGACGCACGGGCACGAGGACCACATCGGGGCCGTGCCCTACCTGCTGCGCGAACGCGCGGACATCCCGCTGATCGGCTCCCGGCTGACCCTGGCCCTGCTCGAGGCCAAGCTGCAGGAACACCGGATCCGGCCCAACACCCAGGTCGTCGTCGAAGGCGAGCGGCAGTCCAGGGGACCGTTCGACCTCGAGTTCCTTGCGGTCAACCACTCCATTCCGGACGCGCTGGCCGTGGCGATCCGCACACCCGCGGGCATGGTCGTGCACACCGGCGACTTCAAGATGGACCAGCTCCCGCTGGACGGCAGGCTCACCGACCTGGCCGGCTTCGCGCGCCTGGGCGCCGAGGGCATCGACCTGCTGATGTCGGACTCGACCAACGCCGAGGTTCCCGGCTTCGTCACCAACGAACGGGACATCTCCGGCGCGATCGACAAGGTCTTCCGCACCGCCGAGGCCCGGATCATCGTGGCGTGCTTCGCCTCGCACGTGCACCGGGTGCAGCAGGTGCTCAACGCCGCCGTCCTCGCCAACCGCAAGGTCTGCTTCGTCGGCCGCTCCATGGTCCGCAACATGGGCGTCGCCAAGGACCTCGGCTACCTCGAGGTCCCCGACAACCTGCTGGTCGAGCAGAAGGCGCTCGACGACCTGCCGCCGGAGAAGATCGTGCTGGTCTGCACCGGCTCCCAGGGCGAGCCGATGTCGGCGCTGTCCCGGATGGCCAACCGCGACCACCACCAGATCCGGATCACCGAGCGCGACACCGTCATGCTCGCGAGTTCCCTGATCCCCGGCAACGAGAACTCGGTCAACCGGGTGATCAACGGGCTGACCCGCTGGGGCGCCAAGGTCGTGCACAAGGGCAACGCCCTGGTGCACGTCTCCGGCCACTCCTCGGCCGGTGAGCTGATCTTCCTGCTCAACCTGACCAAGCCGGGCAACTTCATGCCCGTGCACGGCGAGTGGCGGCACCTGCGGGCGCACGCCAGGCTGGCCGCCCTCACCGGGGTGCCGGACGAGAACATCGTGATCGCCGAGGACGGTGTGGTGGTCGACCTGATCGACGGCCAGGCCTCCATCGTCGGCGCGGTCCCGGCCGGGTACGTCTACGTCGACGGCACCTCGGTCGGCGAGATCACCGAGACCTCCCTCAAGGACCGCCGCATTCTGGGCGAGGAGGGCTTCATCTCGGTCGTCGTCGTGGTCGACTCCAGTTCCGGCAAGGTCGTCGCGGGGCCCGAGGTCCACGCGCGCGGTGCCGGCATCGGTGACACCGACTTCGCCGACGTGGTCGCGCTGATCAACGGGATGATCCAGGAGGCCGCCGCGGACGGCATCTCCGACGTGCACCAGCTCCGTCAGCGGATGCGCCGCACCGTCGGCAAGTGGGTCAGCGACGGCTACCGCCGCCGTCCCATGATCGTTCCGGTCGTCATCGAGGCGTAGCACCAGCCAGGGACGGCG
>JBDSTJ010000657.1:0-7235 GCA_039928335.1 Streptosporangiaceae bacterium
CGTGGTCTTGCCAGCGTCGATGTGCGCCATGATCCCGATGTTGCGGACCTTGGCGAGGTCCACACCGGTCTGAGTAGCTTGAGTAGCCACTGTGCTCGCGTCCTTGCTCGTCGTTGGTCCGCTGTTACCAGCGGTAGTGGGCGAAGGCCTTGTTGGACTCGGCCATCTTGTGAGTGTCCTCACGCTTCTTGACCGACGCGCCCAGGCCATTGCTGGCATCCAGGAGCTCGTTCATGAGGCGCTCGGTCATCGTCTTCTCGCGGCGACCGCGGGAGTAGCTGACCAGCCAGCGCAGCGCCAGCGTGGTGCTGCGGGCCGGCCGGACCTCGATCGGGACCTGGTAGGTCGCGCCACCGACCCGGCGGCTCTTGACCTCGATGGTCGGCTTCACGTTGTCCAGCGCGCGCTTGAGCGTCACGACCGGGTCGTTGCCGGTCTTCTCGCGGCAACCCTCGAGAGCGTCATAGACGATGCTCTGAGCGATCGAGCGCTTGCCGTCCAGCAGGATCTTGTTGATCAGGCTGGTGACGAGCGGCGAGTTGTAGACCGGGTCGGCGACCAGGGGACGCTTCGGGGCGGGGCCCTTACGCGGCATTAGCTCTTCTCCTTCTTCGCGCCGTAGCGGCTGCGGGCCTGCTTGCGGTTGCGGACACCCTGGGTGTCCAGCGAACCGCGGATGATCTTGTAGCGAACACCGGGCAGGTCCTTCACACGACCGCCGCGGACCAGCACGATGGAGTGTTCCTGCAGGTTGTGGCCGACGCCGGGGATGTAGGCGGTGACCTCGATCCCGCTGGTCAGCCGGACACGGGCGACCTTACGCAGAGCCGAGTTCGGCTTCTTGGGTGTCGTTGTGTAGACACGCGTGCAGACGCCTCGGCGCTGAGGAGATCCCTTCAGCGCGGGGGTCTTGGTCTTGGTCACCTTGTCCTGGCGGCCCTTTCGGACCAGCTGCTGGATTGTGGGCACCGCTTCTCCGTCTTCCTTCGTCGTACCGGGCCCGGTCTCCGCGACCGGGTGAACGCGGATGGTCCGCGTTCTGTTTTGTATGCGCGAGTCACACCCGGAATTTCTCGTCCGCGCATAACCCTGTTGTGCACTGTTCTTAAGCTTCTGACCTGCTGGTTTCCCAGCCTCTCCGACCCCCGTGGTCGGGCGTGTCGCGCCGTCCGCTCGCCTGTCCGGGTCCCCTACGGGAACCCACAGGCCTGGGGAGTTCGAAGTCGCGTCGCGCTCGCGGGGCAAGAACAGCCCCGCCCTGTGCGCACGCATGCGAGCCCGCTTAGTGCGGGCACGAAGAAAGAGCGTACCCAACCCTTGGGCCCGAGGTCAAAGCGAACAGCTCACTACCCGGTCAAGGCCCCCGTGCGCAACCTTGTATGACCCAGCCGTGTCCACACTACCCCGGGAAACGAGCAGGCCCGCAGGGATATTCCTGCGGGCCCGGCTCAGCGTGCGGTGCGGATCACCTGAGGACGGCGACATAAACGACGATCGCGGCGACCAGCAGCACCAGGCCCACCCAGATCAGGATCATGCCCGGGCCCTTCTTCTTGACCTGGGCCGGTTCCTGGACCGGCTGGCCCTGCGGCGGGCCGTACTGCTGACCGTGCAGGCCGCCGAAGCCCTGCTGGCCGTACTGGCCGCCGTACTGATCCTGCTGGGGTTGGCCGTACTGACCCGGCGGCTGACCGTACTGCTGACCCGGCTGACCCGGCTGACCGCCGAAACCCTGCTGCTGGGCGGCGGCCGTGCCGAACGCCTGGGTGGCGTCGGGGTCGGCCGGTGCGGCGGCTTGCTGCGGGGGCTGGGCGTACGGGTTCGCGGCGGCGCTCTGCCAGTCGCGCTGGCTGATGTCCATCCGGGTCTCGTTGCCCAGCCCGGCGGCGGGAGCGGGTGCGGGTGCGGCCTGGCCGTAGGACGGGGCCTCCGGCGGCGGGAACGCCTGGGTGGACTGGTCGTCGGCGGGCGGCGGCGTGCCCATGAACTGGGCGTGGTCGGGCGCTGAGGACGACGGACCGGCCGGTGTGGTCGGCTGGGCGAACGGTGCGCCCGGGGCCTGCCACGGCTCCTGCTCGGTGGGGGCGGCGGTCTGCTGCCACTGCGGCTGGGCGGGCTGGGCGGGCTGCGGGGGCTGCCACTGGGGGGCCGGCGGGGCGGCCTGGTCGGCGGGCCTCTGCCACGGCTCCTGCTGGTCGGGTGCCCGGGTCACCAGCGGGATGTCGCCGGGAGAGGGAATGGACTGCTGCGGCGATCCCTGACCGGGGCCCTGGTACTGCTGCCCGGCCTGCTGGCCCTGGGGGCTCTGGCCGTAAGTCGGAGGCTGGGGTGCCTGCGCGTTCTGGGCATGCGGGTTCTGGGCCTGTGGAGCGGTCCCCCACGGGTCCTGCTCGGCGGCCGGCTCCTGCGGGTAGGCCCGCTGCGGCTGGTACGGCTGCGGGTCACGCGAAGTGGTCGCGGGCGGCTGCTGCGGCTGCCAGGTGGGCGGCGCCACCGGCTCCTGCTCCGGGGTGAACGGCTGCCACATCCGCGGCGGCTCGGCCTGCGCCGGTTCCGGCGCGGGTGGGTGCGGCGCGGCGTGCCTGCCCTGGTCCAACAGGGTCGCGTTGGCGTCGAAGGCCGGCTGCGGCGGTGCCGGCGGCTGCTGCGGGGGTTGCTGGACAGGAGGCTGCGCGGGCGGCCGCTGACCCAGCTGGGGTGCGCCGAAGACCACGGTGCGCTCACCGGCGGGCCGGATCGGCGGGTCGATGGACTGCGGTTCCTCAGCCGACGCGGGCTCATCGGGCAACGGCCACTGCGGCCCGTTCTGCTCGGTCATCGGTGGGCTCCTCAATGTTCTCAGGGCCGCGCGATATATCACGCGACCAGTTCAAAGACTGCCTCGCTTGCCTGCTTACGGCAAATCACCAGGCCCACGGGTTGGCATAAGGTGCCGAACATGAGTCGATCACTAGTGATCAAGACGACGGCCGGCGCGGACGCACCGGAACGTTGCAACCAGGCCTTCACCGTCGCCGCCGCGGCGGTCGCGAGCGGCGTCGAGGTCTCCCTGTGGCTGACCGGCGAGTCCGCCTGGTTCGGTCTCCCCGGCCGGGCGGCCGAGCTGGACCTGCCGCATGCCGCTCCGCTGGCGGACCTGCTCGAGATCGTGCTGGCCTCGGGCACGGTCACGGTCTGCACCCAGTGCGCGGCCCGCCGCGGCATCGTGGTGGACGACCTCGTCAAAGGCGTCCGGATCGCCGGGGCCCCGACGTTCATCGAAGAGATCATGGCCGAGGGCGCGCAGGCCCTCGTCTACTGAGGGGCGGCGGCCCCTCAGTGAGAGGAGGGCCGCCCCTGCGCGCTCATGCGATGCGGGGCTCGTGCGGTGCGGGCTAATGC
This sequence comes from Streptosporangiaceae bacterium, assembly GCA_039928335.1. Taxonomy (GTDB): domain Bacteria; phylum Actinomycetota; class Actinomycetes; order Streptosporangiales; family Streptosporangiaceae; genus Actinocorallia. The sequence goes on from JBDSTJ010000657.1 coordinate 3,382, forward strand.
TGTGCGGGCAGAACGGCCTTGAGCCGTTCGGTGCGGAGCCTGCCCGCCCAGGTGTCGTCGATCCGCTCCAGCGGCCGCTTGACCGCCCAGCTGAGAAGCAGGTCGGCGAGCGCGGGATTGCGGACCAGCGCGGGACCGTGCATGTAGGTGCCCATGACGTGGCCCGAGTAGGCGCCCTCATAGCCGTTGCCGTTGCCGAGGCCGACCAGGGTGCGGGCCAGCGGGCGGACCGACGGTCCGAGGTGGGTGACGCCCTGGTGGTTCTCGAAGCCGGTGATCATCGGCAGTTCGAGGGACGGATCGACCTCGCCCACGATCTCGCCGACGGCCCGGACCTCGCCCCGGGTGCTGCGGATGTCCATCAGGCCGATGCCCTCGACCGGCTGGCCCTCCTCACCGCCGAACTCGGTGCCGAGCAGCTGGTAGCCGGCGCAGACCGCGAACACCGCGGCCCCGAACTCCACGGCCTTGTGCAGGCCCCCGTCGCCGTGCAGCCGCCGGGCGGCCAGGATCTGCGGCCGGTCCTCACCGCCGCCGAGCAGGTAGATGTCGCCGTCCACCGGCACGGCCTCGTCGGAGTGCACGTTGACGGTCCGGGTGTTGATGCCGCGCAGCCTGGCGCGGCGTTCCAGGACCAGGGTGTTGCCCTGGTCCCCGTAGGTGCTCAGCAGGTCGGGATAGACCCAGACGATCTTTATGGTCTCAGAGGGCACGGCCGTACCTCGTCCTGATGTCCTGGAAGGCGGTGTAGTTGGCGATGACGTCGAGTTTGCCCGGCGGAACCGCCCAGACGGCCTGCTCGATGTCGTCAACGACGGTGAAGTCGACCTCGGCGGCCTCCAACCGGGTCGCGAGGTCGAGCCGGCGCTCGCCGGCGGCCCACACGGGCCGCCCGCGCAACACCCGGAAGTCGACGTCCCACAGCCATGAGGTGTCGCGGCCGTCGGGACCCTGGGCGTTGATCGACAGCGCGATCGGACCCGGCGCGGGCTCCAGCACGTCGAACGCCTCGAGCCAGCCCGCCGGGTTCTTGGCCAGCAGCAGCCGCAGGTCGCGACCCTCGTGCTGGACCGTGGTGTAGCGGCCGGCCACCGAGGCGACCTTGCCGAGCAGCGGGATGGCGGTCTGCGGGGCCACCCCGAACTGCGCGACGACGGCCAGCGCCATCGCCCCGTTGGACCGGTTGGCCCGGCCTGGGAGCTGCAGGGCCAGGTCGTAGGTGTTGCCGTCGGGAGCCGTCACCCGGTTGCCGTGCAGGATCCAGTCGGGCCTGGGCCGGGCGAAGGAGCACTGCCGGCACGCCCAGTTGCTGTTGTCGCGGTCGAGCGGGCCGCCGCACTCGGGGCAGGACCAGGAGTCCTCCTTCCAGTGCTGGCCGGCCGCGACCCAGGTCACCCGTTTGGCGGTCTGCGCGCCCCAGGTGACCAGCGGGTCGTCGCAGTTGGCGATGACGTGGGTCTCGGCCCCGTCGAGCGCCTTGCGCCACTTGCCGGCGAGTTGCCAGATCTCTCCGGCGCGGTCCATCTGGTCCCGGCTGAGATTCATCAGCAGGACCAGGTTCGCGCCGGTCTCCTTGAGGACGAGCGGCACGTACTTCTCGTCACACTCCAACACGCCATAACGGGCGTTGGGCGCGGAGGCGAGCGCGGAGACGTGGCCGGTGGGCATGTTGGCGCCGAAGGCGTTGGTGGCGACCTCCCCGAGCCCGCTCATCGCCGAGGCGATCAGCCGAGTCGTGGTCGTCTTGCCGTTCGTGGCGCTGACCAGGACGAGCTTGCGGTCGGAGGCCAGCCGCGTGAGCAGTTCGGGGTCGAGCTTCAGCCCGATCTTGCCCCCGATGACCGATCCGTCGCCGCGCCCGGCCAGCCGCGACATCTTGGACGCGGTACGGCCCAGCGCGACCGCCAGCTGCGACCGCAGCGGAAGATCACTCATTGGCTCCCACTTTTCTTAGCGAAGTAGGCCCCGAGCCTAGTGGTTTTCCGTGCTCGGAGGCTCATGACGGGGGTGAAGGGACATGTGTGACTCACGCCGCAAACGCTGAAGTATCGGCCTTGCGGTCACTCCCCGGGAACAGACAAGGCACAATCGGCGTAGTGCAATGACCGGATTGACCGACCAGAGGGGCCGAGCGATGCAGTGTCCGTCCTGTGGCATACAGGCGCACGAGGGGCAGAGCCATTGCGCACGCTGCGACACGCCGCTCCCCCTTTTCGAACCTGCTCAAAGTGGTGCCCGCCACACCAACGGCAACGGACACCAGGGCGGCTTCGGCTCGACCGCCCCGTGGCAGCCCGAGGGAGCGCACACCCCGCCGCCGTTCCCGAGCACACCGCCGTCGGCCTTCCCGCCGCCACCGCAGCAGCAGTCGCCGTTCCCGCCTCCGCCGGACGCCCTGCCGCCCTTCGGCTCCCCCGGCTCCTCCTCGGACAACCAGCCCTTCGGCACTTCGACGCATGACAGCCTGCCCCCGCTCGGCGCACCCCCCGTCCCGGCGCAGGACGGACTCCCGCCGTACGGCACCCCCGTCGGACACGGCAGCCTGCCGCCGCTGAGCAGACCCCAGTACGGCACACCCGGCACGGCGCAGTCCGCCCAGGACGGCCTGTCGCCGCTCGAGGGGTCCTCGCAGGACGGGTCCTCGCAGGACGGGTCATCGCCGTACGGCGGGCCCGGCGGCCAGGACGATCATTCTCACTTCGGGTCGGGTGGTCCGGCGCAGGACACCCTGCCGGCCTACGGCGGGCCCGCGGCCCAGGACGGCCCCGCCCAGTTCGGGTCACCGAACGTTCTCCCGCCCGGCGGTCTGGACGGTCGGCCTCCGTTCGGTGCGCCCCAGGAAGGCGCGCAGTCCTCCGGCGGACAGGACGGGCAGCCGCAGCACGGATCGCCGGAGGGTCCGCCGCAGTACGGCGGGTTCGGTGCGTTCGGTGGGCTGCAGCCCGGCCAGGACGGTCCGCTGTTCGGGGCCCCGGTCGCGCCGCCGGTCAGCTCCGGGCCGTCCGCGCTGGCGGGGGCCTACGCGCCGCCGCACCCGCCGCAGCCCGAGACCGAGATGACCGTACAGCTGGGCTCCACCGGGTGGGCCCAGCACCCCGGGCAGCAGCCGCCCGCTCAGCCGCCGGTGGCCGAGACGCCGGGCGAGTCCACCCAGTGGTGGACCGCGGCGCTGGACGAGGAGCCGTCGGGACCCCTCAGGCCGATCAGCCCTGACGTGTACGGCCGACCGGGCGGGCACCAACTCTCCGTCGGCCGGCCCGGTCCGGAGCAGGGCGGTCCGGAGCAGGGCGGCTCGGAGCAGGGCGGTCCGGAGCAGGGCGTCTTCGGCCAGCAGACACCCCAGCCGCAGCCGCAGCAGCCCGACCAGTGGACGCCTGGTGGTTCGTTCGGCGGCGCGCAGCAGCTCTCGCCGCCCGCTCAGCAGAGCTGGAACGGCAGTGCGCCGTCGTTCAACTCCGCACACCCGCCGGCACACCCACCGGCACCGGCTCCGGCCGCCGACAACTCCATCCCCGACTCGTGGTTCGCCGCGCCTGCCCAGGCCGGCGGACAGAGCCCGCCTGTGCAGGCCGCCTGGGACAACAACGCGCCGGGCTTCGACGGCCTGCAGGCCACCCCCGGGTTCTCGCCGCAGGCCCCGCAGCACCTCGCGCAGGGGCCGGGCGACCCGTACGCCCACGGCCCGACCCCGCAGCCGTGGCAGAGCACTGCCAACGACGACAAGCCGCTGTGGGACCCCAACGGGCCCATGCCGCAGACCAACTCGCACCGCCAGCCCGGCTCGCCGACCAGGAGCGGCCGCAACCGCGGGCTCGTGATCGGTGTCGCGCTGCTGCTCGTCGCCGCGGTCGGCG
>JBDSTJ010000658.1:0-3569 GCA_039928335.1 Streptosporangiaceae bacterium
CGAGCGCCACGCCCCGACCCTCCTGCCCCCCGGTCCTGCGGCCCTGACGCGGCGGGCCCTGACGCTCTCCGCCCTCGCCGCGGGTACTGCCGCCCGCCTGGCCGCCGCCTGGGTCGCGGCCTGGTTCACCGGTCCGCCGACGACCCGTCGGGACCGCTTCGGGGCCGCCGCGGCGACCGTCGCGCAACGGCAGGTACAACGGGCCGGCGCCACCTTCATCAAGGGCGCCCAGCTGCTCAGCACCCGGCTCGACCTGCTGTCACCGTCGATGTGCCGCGCTCTGTCGAGACTGCAGGACGATGTCGCGATGATCCCGCCGGGCCGGGTCCCCGGCCTTCTCGCCGACCGTCTGGGCCTGCCGCCGGCCGAGGTGTTCGACGAGCTCGATCCGGTGCCGATCGCCTCGGGGAGCATCGCCTGCGTCTACCGGGCGGTACTGGCCGACGGGACCACGGTCGCCGTCAAGCTGCGCCGGCCCGGACTCCAAGCCCTGGTCACGGCAGACCTGCGGCTGCTGCGGCTGGGCACCGCGGTGCTCGCCCGCACCCCGTTGCTCCGCGGGCTGCCCGCCCGGGAGGCGGTCGACCAGCTCGGCACGGCCATCGTCGCCCAGCTCGACTTCACCCGCGAGGCTTCCGCGCTCACCACGGTGGCCTCGGCGCTGGCCGGCTTCGAGGCGGTACGGGTGCCGCTGCCGCACCCGGAGCTGGGCGGTCCGGACCAGACCGGGGCCGGCATCCTGATCATGGACTTCATGGCCGGGCTGTCCCGCCGGCGACCCGAGGACCTGGGCCGGGCGGCGAGTGAGCAGGCCGTCGAGACGAGCCTGAACGCGGTCTACAAGATGCTGTTCCTCGACGGCCTGGTCCACTGCGACCTGCATCCCGGCAACCTCTACTTCGACACCGACGGCACTGTGTGCCTGCTCGACGCGGGATTCATCGTCGAGCTGTCGCCCCAGGCGCACCGGGCGTTCACTGAGTTCTTCTTCCGGATGGGCACCGGCAACGAGCGGCGCTGCGCCGACCTCGTGCTGTCGACCGCGACCGCCCCGGCCGGGTTCGACGAGAGCGCGTTCCGGGCCGACATCGGCGCGCTCGTCCGCTCGGTCACCGGGGTGCACGCGGACGCGTTCAACCTGCTGGACTTCTCCACCCGGTTGTTCGCCCTGCAGCGCACCCACGGGCTGTTCGCCGATCCACAGTTCATCTTTCCACTGCTGGGACTCCTCGTCCTGGAGGGAGCGATCAAGGATTTTCATCCGTTCGCCGACTTCCAGACCCTCGCGGTGCCCTACCTGATGAACGCGATCTTCACCGCGAGCTGAGCTCTGCACTACATGGTTCTTAAGCGGAATCGGGAGTATCATCCGGTTCATGAGGGACGGGCGCCGGCACTACGGGCAGTACTGCGGTCTGGCGTCCGCGCTCGATCTGATCGGCGAGCGGTGGACACTGCTGATCGTCCGGGAGCTGCTCGTCGGCCCCCGCCGCTACAACGACCTGCTCGCCAACCTGCCGGGCATCGGCACCAACCTGCTCGCGGCCCGGTTGAAGCTGCTCGCCGAGGCCGGACTGGTGGACCATCTCGTGCCCGCGGACTCCGGCCGGACCCGGCTCTACCGGATCACCGACATCGGTGAGGAACTGCGGCCGGTGGTGCTGGGACTCGCCCGGTGGGGCATGCGGTTCCTGACCAAGCCCGAGACCGGTGACCAGGTCCGCCCCGAGTGGGCGGTCCTGGCCGTCGAGGCCCTGATCCGCCCCGAACTCGCCTCGCCCGACGACGAGCAGTACCAGTTCGATGTCGACGGCGAGGTCTTCCACATCGAGGTCGCCGCCGGGTCCGCCCGGGTGGCCACCGGTCCCGCGCCCGCCCCTGCGGTCACCGCCCACACCGATGCCGTGACCTTCGTCGAGATCGGCGCGGCCCGGGTGGGCCCGATGGAGGCTCTGGTCACCGGGCGGCTGCGGCTGGAGGGCTCGACCGAGGCGGTGACCCGCTGCTGCGTTCTTCTCGGACTTATTCCGTCGTCGGCTCTCAGTACGCTGGGAGCCGGCGGATGACTTTTATGTCCGCAATGTAACGAGTTGTCGAAGTTACGGTAAGAATGGTTTAGGCGCACGCGCCCACCCATATTCTTGCAAACCTCCCGGAATGTCGGTATTCGCAGGCCAGAACCCCTGATACCGGGCATCCTGGAGATGATAAATATGTAACACGCCGGTAATAACCGCAGTCTCCGGATCGCCGCCCCGCTGACCCGGGCCTTTGGCCACATTCGGCCGTGCATGGCACATTACATCCGCTTGTCGTTGTTTCTTATTGGGTATGCCTCCGCCCGCAAGACACACCCCGCCCACCCCTTCCGAAACCTGTCCGATCCGATTCACCAGATCAACCGAACTCGTTCAGCATTCATTTCGGGAGAAGCATGGGCACCGGCATAGAGCGATCAATCGAACGCGTGATTGAGGCAATGCACGCCAACCTCGGCGAACAGTTCACGATCACTGACATGGCCCGCATCGCGATGTTCAGCAAGTTCCACTTCTCCCGGGTCTTCCAGAACGCGACCGGCCTGTCCCCCGGCCGGTTCCTGTCCGCGCTGCGCCTGGAGACGGCAAAACAACTCCTGTTGTCCACCTCGCTGAGCGTCGCGGACATCAGCATCCAGGTCGGCTACGCGAGCGTCGGCACGTTCAGCGCACGGTTCAAGAGCAGCGTCGGCGTCGCGCCCAGCACGTTCCGGGCCACCGGCGGATTCGCGGCGAGGCTGGCGGCCCAGCCCGGACGCCGGCAGGGCACCGGTTCCACGAGCGTGCACGGCCACGTCACCTCGGCCGACCCAGCCGACCAGGACCTGGTCTTCGTCGGCCTGTTCTCCGACGTGATCGTCGAGGGCGCGCCGATCAGGTACGCGCTGCTGCCCCGGGGCGGCCCGTTCGTCCTCGAGCACGTGCCGCTAGGCCGTTGGCATGTGCTCGCGTACTCGGTGGGCCGCCGGCACCCCCTCGACGGCTACCAGGACCGGATGGTCGGGGCCAGGGGCCCGATCATGATCAGACCCGAGACGGGCCGGGTCCGGGCCGACATCCGGCTGCGCCGGGCCGGCCCGCTCGATCCACCCGTCCTGCTCGCCCCGCTCGGGGAACGTTCCGATCCGGCCCCGCTCGGAGCGGTCGGTCTCCGCGGCTGAACCCGCCGCTCACTGCCGCCACGCCTCGACCGGGACGCCGTGCGCATACGGTCTCAGCGCCGCGAGCAACGCCTCGGGAACCCGGGCGGGCACGGTCCTGGTGTTGGGCCCCCGCATGCACGCCACCCGCTGGCGGCCGCGCGCGATCAGGGTCCCCGGCCCGGCCGGATCCAGGCGCAGGTAGTCGAAGCCGAACTCGAACTGGGTCTGGCCCAGTTCGACCAGCCGCATCCGGACCGACACCTCGTCGAAAGCGGTGATCTCGGCGAAGAACTCGCAGTCGACCTTGAGCGTGAACAGCTTCAGGTCCGCCCGCAGGTCATCCAGGATGGCCGGGGCCCTGTCCTTGAGGAACAGCTCCCGGCAGCGG
>JBDSTJ010000659.1:0-7189 GCA_039928335.1 Streptosporangiaceae bacterium
AGCACGGCGCTCCCCCCGGCCAGGGCCGCGTGCAGGGCCGGCAGCACCCGGTAGATCGGCAGGTCAAGCCCGGCGCGTCGCATCCTCGCGACGATACCGGGGAATCTGATCATCCGGCACGGGGATGTGCCTCGATTCTGCGGGTATGCATCGCCCATGGCACAGGTCATCGTCAAGGCAAAAGGGACGATGGACTTCGCCGTCCGCACCCTCGAGGACGTACGCAGGCGGTCACGCTTCGTCGATCATCTCGGCCGGGCCTACGGGCGGTACGACCGGCAGCGCGGCGACCGGCTCGCCGCCGAGCTCAGTTTCTACGGTTTCCTGGCGTTCTTCCCGCTGACCGCGCTGGCGTTTGCGGTCGTCGGCTACACCGTGGTGATCAGCCCGGGGGCCGCCGACTACGTCAACCGGGCGATCAACGACCTCCTGCCGGGCCTGGCCGACCAGCTCCAGGTCAAGGAGGTCGCCACGGCCAAGACCGGGGCCGGCCTGATCGGGCTGGCCGGGCTGGCCTGGGCGGGACTCGGCTGGATGAGCGTGTGGCGCGAGTCACTGCGGAGCATCTGGCTGGTCGATCCGACCGGCGGCGGCAACTACTTCGTGAAGAAGCTCTGGGACCTGCTGATCCTCTATGTGCTCGGGCTGATCGCGCTGGCCTCGGTGGCCTCCTCCAGCCTGGCGACCACGCTGACCCATGTGGTCCTGTCCTGGGTCGGCCTCGACGAGATCGCCGGGGCGGGAACGCTCCTGCGGCTGATCTCGGTGGCCGTCGGGATCGCGGCCAACCTTCTGATCATCCTGGTGCTGTTCTCCCGGCTGTCCGGCACCCAGGCGACCTGGCGGCGGCTGGTCAAGGGAGCGCTGTTCGGCGCGGTCGGCTTCGAGGTGCTCAAGGTCGTCGGGGCCCTGCTGATCGGCGTGACGACGCACAACAAGGTGTACGCCTCGTTCGCGGTGCTGGTCGGGCTGCTGGTGTGGATCAACGTGACGAGCCGTTTCATCCTGTTCACCGCCGCCTGGACCGCGACCCGCAGCCTGATCCTCCAGGCCGACGCCGACCACCCCGAGCTCAGCCTGCCGCCGGTGATCGCGGATGCCCATGATTAGGCAATGATTGCCCAGGCGAACACCCTTGTCGTCAATGCTCTGCTTAGCGTGGTCCATGCGACGAAAAATGGTGGCTCTGTTCTCCACGGCATGACCGAGAGCCGCGCCGAAGTCGAATGCGACACCTTCAGCTGACCAAGGAGTGCTCGATGACCACTGCACGTGACCTCATGAACCCCGGTGCCCAGTGCATCCCGGCCCACGAGACCCTCGACCGCGCCGCGCAGCTCATGCGCGAGCTGGGTGTGGGCGCGCTGCCCATCTGCGGGTCCGACGACAGGCTCCAGGGGATCATCACCGACCGCGACATCGTGCTCAAGTGCGTGGCCGAGGGCAGGGACCCCGCCAAGGTGACCGCGGGCGACCTCGCCATGGGCCTGGTCTGGGTGAGCGCGGACTCCTCGGTCGAGGACGCGCTGGCCAAGATGGAGCAGCACCAGATCAGGCGGCTCCCGGTCATCCAGGACCACCGCATCGTCGGCATGATCAGCGAGGCGGACCTGGCCCGTTCGCTCCCCGACGACCGGCTCGCCACCTTCGTCCACGCCATTTACAGCGCAGGATAGGTTCTGGTCGCCCACCGGGCCGGCTCTCGCCGTCAGCCGGAGGACGATCAGGCTCGGCGAGCGACCGCTCCCAACATGTGGGCGCCCGCCCTGGCCGTCTGGATACAGCGCCAGGAGGCGACGTTGACCAGGCCGGGCTCCACCTGCTCGAAGCCTTCGAAGAAACCACTGATCTCCTCCCGGCTGCGCAGACGGGTGGGGTTGGACGACTTCTGGTAGACCAGCGTGCCCTCCTTCGCGGTCTGCGCGCTGATCCCCCCGGCGGTCCCGTGCGACAGGATCAACCAGCTGCCGGGGACGATCGCCTCCCGGAACCCGGTCATGATCGCCTTGGCCTCGGCGTCGTCGGGGATGAAGTGCAGGACGGCCGCGAGGATCAGTCCGACCGGCCGGGTGAAGTCCAGGACCTTCGCGGCCTCGGCGATGATCCGGGCCGGGTCGCGCATGTCGGCCTCGAGGACGAGCACGTCGCCGTCGATCAGGGCCTGGGCGTGAGCGCAGGCCACCGGGTCGCTGTCGACGTAGACCACCCGGGACTCCGGCGCGGTCCTGGCCACGATCTCGTGCACGCTGTCCTGGGCCGGGATGCCCGCGCCCACGTCGAGGAACTGGCGGACCCCCGCATCGACCAGGAACTCCACGGCCCGGCCGAGGAACCCCCGGTTCTCCCGGACGAGGTCACGGGTCTCCGGCGCGAGTTCGAGGATTCGCTCGGCCGCCTCCCGGTCGCAGGCGAAGTGGTCCTTGCCGCCCAGGTAGTAGTCATACATCCGGGCCGGGTTGGGCCGCTGCGGGTCGAATCCCGGCGTCTTCATCGTGATCTGCCTTCCCTGGGGGCGGTACAACCGCCATGATCTTAACGGCTGAGGGGAGAATCCACATGAACTATGACTTCGCCGTTGAATCTCTACCCGATCTGCACACGGTGCTGGCGCAGGCCAGGGAAACCGCTCCGGTGGTGCCGGCTCTGTTCCTCGGGGAGCGGGCCTGGCTCGTCACCCGGCACGCGGATGTGGCGGCCGCCTTCACCGACGAGGAGGCGATTCCGTCCGCGGCCGCCTACCGGCTGTTCGCCGAACCGGTGCAGGGCCGGACCCTGCAGTGCATGGCCGGGGCCGAGCACCGGGTCAACCGGGCGCTGGTGAGCCCCGCCTTCCGGCCCGCGGAGATCCGCAGGCTCACCGAGTCGGTGCTGGCACCGGCCGCGGACCAGCTCGCCGACTCCCTCGCCGGACGGGACCGGGTCGACCTGGTCGAGGAGTACGCGGCGCGGCTTCCCTTCCTGGTCATCACCCGGCTGCTCGGCCTGTCGGACGCCGACCTGCCCGACCTGCGCCGGTGGGCGACCGCGCTCTTCTCCTACAGCGCGGACCCCGCGAAGGCCACCGAGGGTGCCGCGGCCTTCACCCGGTTCCTGGGCGGCCTGCTCGACTCCCGCCGTCAGGACCCGCAGGACGACCTGCTGTCCCAGCTCGTGACCGGCGAGACCGTGGCCGACGACGGGACCGTGCACCGGCTCACCGACGAGGAGATCTTCTCCTTCATCCGGCTGCTCTTCCCCGCCGGCGCCGACACCACCTACCGGGCGATCGGCAGCATGATCTACGCGTTGCTGGCCCATTCCGGCCGGTGGGAGCAGGTCCGCGACGACCCCTCAACCCGGTCTGCGGCGATCGAGGAGACCCTGCGCTGGGAGCCCCCGGTGGCGATCCAGCCACGCCGCACCACCGGCGAGACCAGATGGGGTGTCGGCCCGGACGAGTGGATCCTGTTCGGCACCGCTGCGGCCAACCGCGACCCCGCCGTGTTCGCCGAACCCGACGTCTTCGACCCCGGCCGCGCGCCCGGCCAGCTCCTCAGCTTCGGGGCGGGCCCGCACTACTGTCTGGGCGCCCACCTGGCCCGAGCCGAGATGCGCGCCGCCCTCGACGCCCTCACCGCCCGTTTCCCCCACCTCGAACTGGCCGTCCGACCCGACCAGATCCGCTTCGGCGACGCCATCCTGCGCGGCCCGAAAACCCTCAGGGTCCGACTGCCCGGGACCGGCCCCCGGATCCCGTGACCGGGCTGAGGTCGGACCGATCGTGGGTCAGGTCGTGGGTCAGGTCTTCGAGGGTGTCGTAGACGTGCAGGCGCCGGTCCAAGCCGGTGGTGTGGAGTACCCGCCGTACCAGGTGGCCGGGGGCGGCCAGGCACAGTCGGCCGCCCTGTTCGCTCATTCGGTGGTGTGCCCACAGGAGTACACCCAGTCCGGTGGAGTCGAGGAAGGTCAGGTGGGTCAGGTCCAGGATGAGCCGTTCGGGCTTCAGATCGCGGAGCACCCCGATGATCTGGCCGCGCAGCCCGGGGGCGAACACCACGTCGAGTTCACCGCGCAACTCGAAGATCAGGTTCGGTCCGGTGGTTCTGGTCTCCGAGGTGAAGACGTAGTTCGGGTTCACAGGTCCTCTCCCGGGGGGAGCCGGGGGGTGCTCGGGTCGTTCAGCAGTTCGGTGGCGACGTCGGCGACGCGGCGGCGGGAGTCGCGGGCCTGCTTGCGCAGCAGGGTGAACGCGGTGCCCGCATCGAGTTTGTGCTGTGCCATCAGGAACCCCACGGCCCGTTCGATGACCACTCGGTAGTTCAGTGCGTACTGGAGCTGATCGGCCAGGACGCTCTGGTCGCGGGCGGCGATCGCGGCGGTGAGAATCCCGCCGGCCAGCTCGGTGTAGGCCAGTAGAGCGGCGGTGGCGGAGTCGTCCCATTCCTGGGCGTGGCTCCGGTAGACGTTCAACGTGCCGACAGGTGCGCCGTCGAGCCTGATCGGCGCACCAGCGACGGCCACCACGCCGGTGCTGAGGTGGGCCGCCAGCGCCGGCCAGCGGGGGTCGTCGTGCACGTTCGCCGAGGTGACGATCCGGTCCTGGACGTAGGTGTCGATGCAGGGTCCCTCACCGGTGGCCAGCTGCGCCTGCTCGAGGTTGCGCCCGGTCGGGTTGGTGGAGCCCACGTGGTGCAGTTCGTCCTTGTCGTCGACGAACATCACGCCTGCGCCGTCGCAGTCGAACAGCGCGTCAACCGAGCTGATGATGCGCTCGATGGCCTCGACCAGGGTGGCCTCGCGGGGGGAGAGCTTGAGGCGTGCCAGGCTCTCCTGCAGTTGGCCGGTGTCGATGTGCAATGCCATGTCCGCTCATTTTCTTTGGCCCTCCGGCTCAGAAGGGGTGACGCAGCAGGTGGTTCAGCGGACGTACGGCGTCGGCCAGGCCTCTGTTTTCAGGTACTGCTCAAACATGGGTGGCACGCACACGGGGGGGCTCAACACCTCTTCACCACAGGACCCCCGGGCATGACGGGAATGAGGTCCGCAGGACACAAGGCGGAGCAGCGATTCGCCGACAGCCTAGCGAATTGATCACCTTCTCGCGAGGCGATGAGCCGACCGGCCTCCACCTACCCACGGTGTCGGCGTCGATACGGTGTCCCGATGAGCACAACGACGCCAGTAGTGATCCACACCGATGGTTCGTGCAGCCCGAACCCCGGCGCGGGCGGCTGGGGCGCGATCCTGCGCCAGGGCGGGCATGTGAAGGAGATCCGCGGCGGCGAACCCGACACCACCAACAACCGCATGGAGATCATGGCGGCGGTCCAGGCGCTACGGCAGCTGAAGCGGCCGGCCGTGGTGCACCTCCACACCGACAGCACCTACGTGCGGCAGGGCATCACCCAGTGGATCGCGAAGTGGAAGCGCAACGGCTGGCAGACCTCGGACCGGAAGCCGGTGAAGAACGCCGATCTCTGGCAGGAGCTGGCAGCCGCGGCCGCACCGCACCAGGTCGAGTGGTTCTGGGTCAAGGGCCATGCCGGTGATCCCGGCAACGAGCGGGCGGACGAACTGGCCTGCCGGGGCCAGGCGGAGGCTCGACAGGGAGTCGCCGGCGCCGGGGCGCTGTCGCCCACGGCCTGAGTGGTCTCCCTGTGACCGCGCTCCGCCTGGTTCTGCCTGACCCGCTTCAGGTGAAGGTGTTCAGGGGGGTGTGGAACCGGTGACACGACGCCAGCCGCCGGCGGCCCAGATGCCGCCGTCCACATGCAGGGTCTCGCCGGTGACGAACCGGGCCAGCTCCGAGGCGAGGAAGAGAACGGCTCCGGCGGCGTCATCGGGCGTGCCCAGATAGCCCAGCGGAGGCAGCCGTACCGGCTCGAAATGGGTGTCGGGGGCGGCGAGCATGCCGGCCCGGACAGCCTCCTCTCCCCCTGTCGGCAGGGCGTCGGGGGCGATCGCGTTGACCCGTACCCCCTGCGGGGCCAACTCCAGGGCGAGGGTGCGGGTGAGCGATTCCACGGCGGCCTTCATCGCGGCATAGACGGCGAATCCCGGTGCGGCCTGGTGCGCTTCCGACGACGTGACATTGACGATCGAACCGCCTGCCGGAATCAGCGGTGCGAACAACCGGATGAACCGGGTCACCTGGGTGAAATTCTCGGCTACCAGCGTTTCCTCGCCCCGCGCGGAAACGTCCAGGAACGGTGCGTGGAAGGTGCCGCCCGCATTGTTGACGAGAACGTCGACCCGGCCGAACCGGTCCCGGACCGCTTCAGCGAACACCACGACCGCTGCATCGTCCCGTACGTCGAGAGTTTCGGTGAAAGCGCCCTCGAAATCGAAGGAATCCCGGTCGCACAAGGCCAGCGAAGCTCCCGCAGAAGCGAAAATCCGGGCGGTCGCGGCCCCGATTCCCCGAGCGGCTCCGGTCACGAGCACCACGCGTCCCTCAAAACTGATCACAGGGAACATCATGCCGCGTCGCGTTCCGATTCGGGCCGCCGGTCCCGTCGGCCTGAGAATTGCAAAGGCGGTGCCGGACTTCCCCCTCGCGAGAGGCCGCGCACAGGAGAGGACGTCACCGAGGCCATCCGCACGGCCGTTTTCGAGGAATTGGCGGCCACCGGATATGGCCGCCTTTCCCTCGCGACCGTCGCCCCGCCGGGCCGGCGTGGGAAAGACCGGCACGTTCGCCGGCGACGTCCGCGCCCTCCTCGGCTGGTGTCCCGCCCGCTGCGCAACCCCGATCGTCCCCGACCTGCTGGCCGAGGGCGCCCGCGGCCCCGAGATCGCCCTGACCCTGGAGACCGCGCTCCGTGAGGCCCGGCGCGGCGTCATCGCCACCGCCAGCGGTCTGCCCCTCGACCTCCTCGGCTGACCGCATTCACCCCCCTGATCGCACCAGGCGGCCGCGGTCAGGGGGCCAGGGAGGTCAGCCGAGGAGGGCCTCGCCGAGGGGGGTGCGTTCGTAGAGGACCTGGCGTTTGTGGCGCTGGGCCACGATCAGGCCGGTGTCCCGCAGGACGGTGAGATGGGCGGAGACCGTGGAGGGGCTCAGGCCGTGCCGGCGGGCCAGGGAGGTGGTCGAGGCGGGGTCGGAGAGAGCGGCCAGGAGCTCGGCACGGGTCGCGCCCAGGAGGCGGGCGAGGGCGTCGTGGCGGACCCGGGACCCGCGCCAGACAGCGGCGACGCCCCGCGCGGGGTA
>JBDSTJ010000660.1:0-5829 GCA_039928335.1 Streptosporangiaceae bacterium
CGACGGGTGCACCGGAATGATCTGCTTTCCGCGGCTCTGCAGCAGCCTGGCCTGCTCGTACACCGTCCGGTCGGGGCTCTCGCCCAAGCCGACGAACGCCCAGGTCCTCGACTCGCGCAGCAGCCGCCGGATCACTTCTTCGTCAGTGAACATGACCCCTGCAACGCCACCGGGTGCGGCAGGGATTCCCGGTCAGCGCTTGCGGACCAGGGTCACGCCGTCCCGCACGGGCAGCATAACGCAGTCCACCCGCTCGTCGGTCACGATGAAGTCGTTGAGACCCATGATCGCCAGATCGTTCGGGTCGGTGTTGGCCGGATCCAGGACCCGCCCGCCGCGCAGTACGTTGTCCAGGGCGAGCAGACCTCCCGGCCGCAGCCGCTTGAGCAGCTCCTCGTAGTACTCGGGGTAGCCGGTCTTGTCGGCGTCGATGAACGCGAAGTCGACGTTCTCCTCGACCGGCAGCGCCCGCAGCGTCTCGACCGCCGCGCCGAGCCGCAGCTCGATCCGGCCGGTCAACCCGGCCCGCTCCCAGTACCGCCGGGCGACCGAGGTGTACTCCTCGCTGACGTCGCACGCGAGCAGCCGCCCGTCCGCCGGTAGTCCCCGGGCGATGCAGATCGAGGAGTAGCCGGTGAAGACGCCGACCTCGACCGCGTACCGCGCACCGGTCAGGCGCACCAGCATGGTCAGCAGCTCACCCTCATCCTGGGTGATCTGCATCCCGGCCTGCTCCGGGAGGATCTTGAGGGTCTCGGCGGCCAGGTCGCGCAGCACTTCGTCGGCGGGTGAGGTGTGTGCGAGCAGATAGTCGTTGATGTCCATCCCCGAAGCCTAAGCCCAAGATCATGGACCGCGCCGTCGGTCGGCCCGCAGCCGCCCGGTAGGGTCGCCGATCGTGGGACCTTCAGACTGGGTGGCCGTCCACCGATCAGCGCCCGTCAGTCCGTACGAACCAATGACGACCGTCCCGGCGGCGGCGGAGTTCGCCGACCAGACGCTCCGGCAGATTCTGCATCTGCACCGGGGCGGGTCCCGGCTCAGGCTGCATCTGAGCAACCTGTTCGGCAAGGATCCGCTGACGATCGGCGGCCTGCGGATCGCCCGTCATCTGGGCGGCGGCCGGGTCGAGGGCGGGGCCGACCTCGGCGGGTTGGTGATCCCGGTGGGGGAGAGCGTCGTCACCGAGCCGGTCGACTTCGAGATCGCCGACGACTCCGAGCTCGCGGTCGACCTCCACGTCCCGGGGCCGACCGGGCTCGCGACCTATCATCCCTACGCGCTGCAGACCGGCTATCTGGGCGACGGGGACCAGCGTGGCGCGCAGCGGCTGCCGACGAAGTTCTTCTCGCTGTTCTGGATCACGGGGGTGGACGTCGTCGAGGCGGACCCGGCGGGGCGGATCGTGGCGTTCGGCGACTCGCTGACCGACGGCGGAGGCAGCACCCACGGCGCGCACCGGCGGTTCCCCGACGAGCTGTCGCGCCGACTCGGCCGGCCGGTGCTCAATCTCGGGATCGGCGGCAACCGGCTGCTCAACGACGGTTTCGGCGAGCCGGGGATCGTCCGGTTCGACCGGGACGTGCTCGGCGTCCCCTGGGTGTCGCACGTTCTGATCGAGCTCGGCATCAACGACCTCGGACTCCCCGGCAGACTCGGCCTACCTGACAAACCGGACGCGGCCCGGCTCATCGCGGGCCTGACCGGGCTCGCTGAGCGGGCGCGCGCCGCCGGGATCAGGCCGATCCTCGCGACGCTGCCACCGTTCCGCAACGCCGACTTCCCCGGCTACTTCTCCGAGGAGTCCGAGCTGACCCGGGCCGAGGTGAACACCTGGATCCGCGGCACCGGCGCCGTCCTGGACATCGCGGTCGCCCTGGAGGAGCCCGGCCGGGCCGGGTTCCTCAACCCCGAGTTCGACTGCGGCGACCACCTGCACCCCAACGACCGCGGCGCGCACGCGATGGCCCACGCGATCGACACCGACGTGTTCGAGGTCCCTACCCCGGGGTGAGGCGCTCGGACTGGTAGGCCGACTCCCCGTGCAGGGCGAAGTCGAGGCCCGCGGTCTCGTCCTGGGGCGAGACCCGGTTCCTTCTGGCCGGCAGGAAGTCCAGCACCACGCCGAGGAACGACGTGACGGTGAAGGAGTAGCCCACGACCGCGGCGACCACGACCGCCTGCAGGACCAACTGCCGGTAGTCGCCGCCGTACAGCAGCCCGTCAACGCCCGCCGGGTTGACCGACCTGGTGGCGAACAGGCCGAGGGCCAGCGACCCGATGACGCCCCCGGTGAGGTGCAGGCCTGCCACGTCGAGGGAGTCGTCGATCCGGAGCCTGCTCTTGAGCGGGACGACGAGCGCGCACCCCAGGCCCGCCAGGATACCGATCGCGATCGAGCCGCGAGGGTCCACATAACCGGCGCAGGGCGTGATGGAGACCAGGCCCGCGACCGCGCCCGAGGCCGCCCCCAGCGCGGTGGGCTTGCCGTAGCGGATCCGTTCGACCAGCACCCAGGTGAGCAGTGCGGCGGCGGTCGCAGTGTTGGTGTTCATGAAGGCGTAGGCGGCGAGCCCGTCGGCCTTGAGCGCCGAACCGGCGTTGAAGCCGAACCAGCCGAACCACAGCAGAGCCACGCCGAGCATGGTGAACGGCAGGTTGTGCGGTGCGATCTGCGCGCGTGGCCAGCCCATCCGCTTGCCCAGCACGATCGCCATGGCCAGGCCCGCCGCGCCCGCGTTGCAGTGCACGACGGTGCCGCCGGCGAAGTCGAGCGCGCCGAGCTTGAAGGCCCAGCCGTCGGGTGAGAACACCCAGTGCGCGACCGGTCCGTACACCAGCACCGACCACAGGACCATGAACGGCACGAACGCGCCGAACCGCCAGCGTTCGGCGACCGACCCGGTGATCAGGGCCGGAGTGATCACGGCGAACATCATCTGGAACGTGGCGTAGGCCATCGGGGGGATCACCTGGGCGGAGTCGCCGGTGAAGCCGGGCACGACCTCGTCCATGTTGCCGAGCCCGGCGAAGTGCAGGTTGCCGATCAGCTCGTTGCCCTCGCCGAAGGCCAGCGAATAGGAGATCCCCACCCAGGTGATGCCGACCAGGGCCATCGTCACGTAGCTCTGCATCATCGTGCTCAGCACGTTCTTGGACCGGACGAGCCCGCCGTACAGGAACGCGACTCCGGGCGTCATCACCAGGACCAGGGCCGAGCTGGCCAGGACCCACGCCGTCGCGCCGGAGTCGACGGTGGAGAAGTCGAACGGCACGGGTACCTCCGCCTCGTCAGCGCCGACGAATCGATCTGCCGCATCGTGGCACAGCGAGGAATCCGGCTTTGTTCCTGGCGGGTTAACGTCAGGTTTCCTCTGCCTCCGACAGCAGTCGAGGTCTTGACAATTAAAGTTGTCGGTGGGATTCTTGATCCATGAACACAGTGACCTCCTCCGACGGCACCTCCATCGCCTACGACCGGACCGGTGGCGGCGCACCGGTCATCCTGATCGGCGGTGCCTTCAGCTACCGCAGGTTCCCCGGCTTCCTGAAGCTCGCCGACCTCCTGTCCCCGGACTTCACCGTCTACAACTACGACCGGCGCGGCCGGGGGGACAGCGGCGACACCGCGCCCTACGCGGTCGAACGCGAGATCGAGGACCTCGACGCGATGATCAAGGAGGCAGGCGGGGCCGCCCACGTCTTCGGGATGTCCTCGGGCGCGGCCCTGGCCATCACGGCCGCCGCGCAGGGCTCGGACATCCGGAGCCTCGCACTGTACGAGCCGCCGTACATGGTCGGCGACGAGGGGCACCGGCCGCCCGCCGACAGCGCCGAGCACCTGGACCGGCTGGTGGCCGACGGCCGCAGGAGCGAGGCCGCCCGGTACTTCTTCACCCAGGTGATGGGAGCCCCGGCGTTCGTGGCCGTCATCATGCGGCTCCTGCCGGTCTGGAAGAGGCTCACCGCGGTCGCACACACGCTGCCCCACGACCACGCCATTATGGGCGACTTCTCCTTCCCGGCCGAACGGGTCGCCGGGATCGACGTGCCGACGGTGGCCATCGCGGGGGGCAAGAGCCCCGCCACCCTGGTCGCGGCCACCCGTGCCGTCGCGGCGGCCAACCCCCGCATCGGGCTCGAACTGCTCGAAGGCCAAAACCACAACGTCGACTTCAAGGTCCTGGCCCCGGCGATCGCCGATCACTTCAGGAAGTTTTGATCGTCTCGGCCGGGTAGGAACGAACCATGCTCGGACTTCCGGACGACACACGCGCCTGCCTCTTCGACCTCGACGGGGTCCTCACCGACACCGCCGCGGTCCACGCCGCCGCGTGGAAGCAGATGTTCGACGGGTTCCTCGCCGGTCAGGGGACCTTCGAGGACGAGGACTACACGACCTACGTCGACGGCAAACGCCGTGAGGACGGAGTCCGCTCGTTCCTGCACTCGCGGGAGATCGATCTTCCCGACGGCTCCCCCGACGACCCACCGGGCGCCAGAACCGTCTACGGGCTGGGCAACCGCAAGAACGCCCTGGTCCTCAAGGTCCTGGCGGACAAGGGCGTCGTGACCTTCGACGGCTCGATCGCCTACGTGCGGGCGGTACGCGCCGCAGGGCTGCGCACCGCCGTGGTCTCCTCCAGCGCCAACACCCGCCAGGTACTCGAGAAGGCCGGCATCGCCGACCTGTTCGAGGCCCGGGTCGACGGGGTCACCGCGGCCGAGCGCGGACTGGCCAGCAAACCCGACCCGGCGATGTTCCTCGCCGGAGCCGAGGCCCTGGACGTGCCGGCGGACCGGGCCGTGGTGTTCGAGGACGCCCTGGCCGGGGTCCAGGCCGGCCGGGCCGGCGGCTTCGCTCTGGTGGTGGGGGTCGACCGGGTGGGCGGTGACCACGCGGACAAACTGCGGGAACACGGCGCGGACGTCGTCGTGACCGACCTCGCGGAGCTCAAGTGACCATCTTCGGCGTCGACCCCTGGTGCGTGCGCGAGACCGGCCTCCGGCTGGACCGGCTGCCGCAGAGCGAGTCGGTCTTCGCCCTGTCCAACGGGCACATCGGGCTGCGCGGCAACCTGGACGAGGGCGAGCCGCACGGGTTGCCCGGCACCTACCTCAACTCCTTCTATGAGAACCGGCCGCTGCCCTATGCCGAACGGGGCTACGGCGACCCCGAGTCGGGGCAGGCCATCCTCAACGTCACCAACGGCAAACTGATCCGGCTGCTTGTCGACGACGAGCCGTTCGACGTCCGCTACGGACGGCTCGACGAGCACGAGCGGGTCCTGGACCTGCGGGAGGGCACCCTCAGCCGCAGGGTCACCTGGACCTCGCCGACCGGCGTCCAGGTGCGGGTCACCTCGGTCCGGATGGTCTCCTTCACCCAGCGGGCCATCGCGGCGATCAGCTACGAGGTCGAGGTGGTGGACCAGAAGGCCCGGATCGTCGTGCAGTCCGAGCTCGTCGCCAACGAGGACCTGCCCGACCTCGGCAAGGACCCCCGGGTGTCGGCCGTGCTGGACAAGGCCCTGGTCAGTGAGGAACACCTGGCCGACGGCAAGAGCCGATCGATCCTGGTCCACCGGACCCGGAGCAGCGGCCTGCTGATGGCCGCGGGGATGTCGCACGAGGTCGAGAGCGAGGGCAAGACCTCGGTCGACACCGAGAGCTTCGACGACGTGGGCCGGTTCACGGTCGCGACCCGGCTGGAGCCCGGCCAGAAACTGCGGATCGTGAAGTACCTGGCCTACGGCTGGTCCCAGCGCAGATCCCGGCCGGCCCTGCACGACCAGGTGGCCGCCGCGCTGGCCGAGGCGAAGCTCACCG
>JBDSTJ010000661.1:0-7727 GCA_039928335.1 Streptosporangiaceae bacterium
TAGATCACGACGGGCTCCTCGTCGCGGTCGTCCATCTCCCGGTACAGCTTGAACAGGTCCTGGGAGTCGAACTCATAGAACGTGGGCGACCGGGCCGCGTTGAGCATCGGGATGAACCGTTCCGGGCGGTCCGAGCCCTCGGGGCCCGCCACCACGCCGCAGGCCTCGTCGGGGTGGTCGGCACGGGCGTGCGCCGTGATCTGGTCGACGAGGGACTGTTGGATCGTCAGCATTCCTGCAGATTACCGAGCGACAGGTGCAGCCTGAACACCTCCGAGCTATTCAGGCCACAGACAGGCAACCAGGCTGTCCTGCATCTGGGTCAGCCAGTCATAGGTGACGAACATGGCATATTCCGGGTCGTCCCAGTCGAGATCCTCGAACCGCTCGTACCCGTCGTCACTGATCTCCAGCCGGGTCCCCAGGGCCAGCCGCAGATCGTTCAGCGAGCGCAGCCACGACTGGGCCTGCTCGGCGTCCAGGACGATGTCCGCCGAGCCCAGGCTCGCCAGGACCACGGCCGCGTCGCGCTCCTTGCCGTCGCGCAGCGTCGCCTCGGTGTAGCGCCGGAACTCCCCCGCCGCCTCGCCGTCCTCCCGGTACCCGTCGGGGAAGAGCCGGGCCAGCGCGGCGTCCCGCGGGGCCTCGGTGCTCTCGGAGATCCCCAGCTCGGCCAGGCCGGGGTCGCCCTTGGGCAGCTCCCCGAGCATCTGCTTGAGCTGGGCGACCAGGTTCTCCACGACGGCCGCCTCGACCGCCTCCAGCCGCAGCGCGACGCCCCTGCGGGTGCGTTTGAACCCACTCGACATCAGTCGTCCCGCTTGACTGTGGCCCACAGCCCGTAGGAGTGCAGCACCTCGACGTGCCGTTCCATCTCCTCCCGGGCTCCTGAGGCGACGACGGCGCGGCCCTTCTCGTGCACGTCCATCATCAGCTTCTCGGCCTTCCCCTTGCCGAACCCGAACACGGCCTGGAAGACGTACGTGACGTACGACATGAGGTTGATCGGGTCGTTCCAGACGATCGTCAGCCACGGCAGGTCCGGCCGCACGTCGGTCTCCGACGTCGGCTGGTCCAGCTCTACCGGTGCAGTGGACACGGATTCGCCCCTTCCCCTCCCCTATTCAACCCGCCCGGACGCATGCCGCGCGACCCTGCCCCCGTAGTGTGCGCAATGTGGACCCTCTCAACAGCACTGCGATGCTCACGGATCATTATGAACTGACCATGTTGCAGGGCGCTCTGCGAACCGGAACTGCGGCGCGGCGCTCGGTGTTCGAGGTCTTTGCCCGGCGCCTGCCGCAAGGACGCCGTTATGGGGTCGTGGCCGGTACCGGGCGGTTCCTCGATGCCTTGGAACGGTTCACGTTCGACGCGGCCACCCTGGACTTCTTGCGAGCCCATGCCGTGGTCGACGAGGACACCGCGCAGTGGCTCGCCGGCTACCGCTTCACCGGCGACGTCTGGGGTTACGCCGAGGGCGAATGCTACTTCCCCGAGTCGCCGGTGCTCCGGGTCGAGGGCACCTTCGCCGAGGCCGTCATCGTCGAGACGCTCGCGTTGTCGATCTTCAATCACGACTGTGCGATCGCCGGGGCGGCCTCCCGGATGGTGTATGCCGCCGGCGGCCGGCCGCTGATCGAGATGGGCTCCCGCCGCACCCACGAGCTGGCCGCGGTCGCGGCGGCCCGCGCCGCCTACCTGTGCGGCTTCGCGACGACGTCGAACCTGGCCGCCGGGCAGCTGTACGGGGTGCCGACCGCGGGAACAGCCGCACACGCCTTCACCCTGCTGCACGACGACGAACGCACGGCTTTCGAGGCGCAGCTCGCCTCCGCCGGGCCGGGCACGACCCTGCTGGTCGACACCTACGATGTGGAACGTGCCGTGGCCCTCGCCGTCGAGTTGGCCGGGCCCGGGCTCGGTGCCGTCCGGATCGACAGCGGCGACCTGCGGATCGTGGCCCAGGACGTGCGCAAGCAGCTGGACGCGCTCGGCGCGGTCGACACCCGGATCGTGGTGACCAGCGACCTGGACGAGTACGCGATCGCCGCGCTGGCCGCCGCGCCCTGCGACGGCTACGGAGTGGGGACCTCCCTGGTGACCGGTTCCGGAGCACCCACCGCTTCGATGGTCTACAAACTGGTCGCCCGTGAGGACTCCACCGGGGCCCTCCGGCCCGTCGCCAAGGCCTCGCCCGGCAAACCGTCCCGCGGCGGTCTCAAGCGCGCCTACCGCCGCCTGGGGCCCGACGGGCTGGCCGACGCCGAGGTCATCCGCACCGACACCGTGGCCGGGGGGCGGGAACTGCAGGTTCCGCTCGTCCGGGCCGGGGTGATCGTCGGGCGGGAGCCGCTGACGGCCGCCCGCGATCGGCACCAGGCCAGTTGCGCCGAACTACCCGCCGACGGGCACCGGCTGTCCAAGGGCGATCCCGCCATCCCGACCCTCTTTGCCTGAAGGGAGACCACCGTGAACCGCGCACTGATCATCGTGGACGTGCAGAACGACTTCTGTGAGGGCGGCTCGCTGCCGGTCGGCGGCGGCACCGACGTGGCCGCCGCGATCTCGACGCTCCTGGCCTCCCAGGAGTACGACCAGATCGTGGCCACCCGCGACTACCACCTCGACCCGGGCCCGCACTTCAGCGCCGAGCCCGACTATGTCGACAGCTGGCCCGCGCACTGCGTGATCGGCACGCCCGGCGCAGACTTCCATCCCGGCCTGACACCGGCCCCGATCCAGGCGGTCTTCAGCAAGGGCCGGTCCGCGGCCGCCTACAGCGGCTTCGAGGGGCTCCACGACGACGGCACCCGGCTCGGCTCCTGGCTGGCCGCCCGCGACGTCACCCACGTCGACATCGTCGGCATCGCCACCGACCACTGCATCAGGGCCACCGCCCTGGACGCCGCCCGCGAGGGCCTGTCCACCACGGTCCTTCTGGACCTCACCGCGGGCGTCGCCCCGCCCACCACCGCCCGAGCCCTGCTCGCCCTCAAGGACGCGGGAGTACGCCTGGTAGGCGACCCCATCCTGCGCTAGGAAGTGCTCCGGGCGGGCCCGCCACGGTCAGGACCTGCTTCTGGTGGCCCATTCGCGGATCTTGCCGATGCGTTTGCGGAGGTCCTCGCCGGAGGCCTGGGAGGTCGGGGGTCCGCCGCAGGTGCGGAGAAGTTCCGCGTGGATGACGCCGTGCGGTTGGCCGGTGCGGTGGTGCCAGGCCCCGACGAGCCCGTTGAGCTCCTTGCGCAGGACGTGCAGGTCCTCGGCCATCGTCTGCTCGGGGACCGCGGTGCGCCTGCGCTGGTTGGCGATCTGGGTGGCCTGGCGCTGGCGGAGGAGCTGGGTGACCTGTTCGGGTTCGAGCAGGCCGGGAATGCCCAGGAAGTCCTCTTCCTCGGCGGAGCCGGGCTCGGCGTGCATGCCGAACTCGCCGCCGTCGTACAGGACCCGGTCGAAGGTGGCCGAGGCCTCCATCGTCTCGAACGGGAGCTCCTCGCCGACGTCGGCGCTGTCGTTCCTGCGGTTGGCCTGCTCCAGGGCCTCGTCATCGAGGCCGTCGCCCTCGCGCTGGCGGCGGTCCAGGACGTGGTCGCGTTCGGTCTCCATCTCCGAGGCGTGACCCATCAGGGTCGGCACCGAGGGCAGGAAGACCGACGCGGTCTCGCCGCGTTTGCGGGCCCGGACGAACCGGCCGATGGCCTGGGCGAAGAACAGCGGGGTCGCGGTCGAGGTGGCGTAGACCCCGACGGCCAGGCGCGGGATGTCGACGCCCTCGGAGACCATCCGGACCGCGCACAGCCAGCGGTCCTCGGACTCGGCGAACTGTTTGATCTTCTTGCTGGCGTTGGGGTCGTCCGACAGCACGACCGTCGCGCCCTGGCCGGTGACCCCCCTGATCATCTTGGCGTAGGCGCGGGCCGACTCGTGGTCGGTGGCGATGACCATGCCGCCGGCGTCCGGCATGCCCCGCCGTACCTCGGTGAGGCGTTTGTCGGCGGCCTCGATGACCTGCCGGATCCAGTCGCCCTTGGGGTCGAGTGCGGCCCGCCAGGCCTGCGAGGTCTGGTCCTGGGTGAGTGGCTGCCCCAGGGCGGCGCTGATCTCGTCGCCGGCCCGGGTCCGCCAGCGCATCTCCCCGGCGTAGGCCATGAAGATCACCGGCCGGACCACCCCGTCGGCGAGCGCGGGCCCGTAGCCGTAGATGTAGTCCGAGCGGCTGCGCCTGATCCCGTCGGGCCCCTCCTGGTAGTCCACGAACGGGATCGGGTTGATGTCGGTGCGGAACGGCGTGCCGGACAGGGCGAGCCTGCGGGTGGCGGGCTCGAACGCCTCACGCACCGCCTCGCCCCAGGACAGGCCGTCGCCCGCGTGGTGCACCTCGTCCATGACGATCAGGGTCTTGCGGGCCTCGGTGCGGTTGCGGTGCAGGGCCGGCCGGGCCGCGACGGTCGCGTAGGTGACCGCGACCCCGTGGAAGTCCTTGGCCGTCTTGCCCATCGCGTTGGTGAACTCCGGGTCGATCCTGATCCCGACCCGGGCGGCGGCCTCCGCCCACTGCCGTTTGAGGTGCTCGGTGGGGCAGACGATCGTGATACCGGCGATCACCCGCCGTTCGAGGAGCTCGCGGGCGAGCCGCAGCGCGAAGGTCGTCTTGCCGGCGCCCGGCGTGGCGACGGCCAGGAAGTCGCGTGGCTCGGTCCTGAAGTAGAGCTCCAGGGCCTGTTGCTGCCAGGCGCGCAGAGACTGCGCGGTTCCCCAGGCGGCACGCTCGGGGAAGGCCGGGGGCAGGTTCGAGGCAGCAAAGGTGTTCACGGTTCCAAGAGGTTACCGACCCGCACCGACACAACGGGCCGGACTTCGCAGTGTCGGCCGTCACGGCCGCCGGTGCTCCGCCCCGTCTCGGGGGAAGAGGGTGGGACTAGACACCTCGCTTCGTGCCGAACATGGCTTCCTTGCGGCGGGGCCAGAGGCCACCCCACCAGAGGATGATCACGCCGGTCAGCAGGGAGGCCCCCGCGGTGGCGATGCGGGCGAACAGGACGGCGTCGTCCGCTCCGGTCTTGGGGAGCCGGGTCCGGGGCGGGGTGGTCCCGTCGCTGCCGCCCGGCGCGGCCGTGGCCTTGGCGCAGTTGGCGGTGTAGGTGCGGGTCGCCTTGGCCTTACGGTCCTGGGTGACCTTGACCGTGCTCTTCCTGTCCTCCCTCAGCGTGAGCTCGCTGGTCCGGGAGGTGTGCGGGCCGAGCTGGTCGGTGATGACGTCCGACCCGTCGCGGTTGATCGAGTAACCCTGGGTGGTCTCCCCGTCGTTGGAGACCTTCACGGTGATCCGGTGCGAGGGGCAGGCGACCTTGCCGAACGCGATCGCGAGCGGCACGGTGGCCGGCCTGGGCGAGACCGTCAGCGTCGGGACGGGGACCGGGGCCTTGGTGGTCTTCGTCGGGGTCGGCGTGACCGTCGGCGTGACCGTGGGCTTCGGAGTGGGCGTAACCGTCTTGACCGGTTGAGTCGCCTTGGGCGGCGCACTGGTGGTGGTCACGGTGGGCGTCACCGTCACGGACGGGCTCTGTGAGGCGTCGGAGGAGTTACTGCCGCTCCTGAACGCGGGGATCATGATCAGGGCGGCGATCACAAAGAAAATCGCCGCGAGAATCACCCTGGCCGGCTGCATTCCCCATGCCTCCCCATCGACTGCACTTGATCGTTTCTTTACCCTGCATTCTGCCTAGTACGCCCCGAATAAGCCCGCGCAACCCGCCGGGTGCAAGGGCTCCGGTGTGCGAGCGGGCAAACGGAAGCAGCATGATTGAGGTCATGGAGGAAGAGATCCGGCCCGGTCGGCTGCTCGTCGCGACCCCGCTGCTGGAGGACCCGCGCTTCCGCCGCAGCGTGGTTTTCGTGGTCGACCACGGGCCGGAGGCGGGCACTCTCGGCGTGGTGCTCAACCGGCCGACGGAGGTGCCGGTGGGGCAGATCCTGCCTCCCTGGGCGGACCTGGTCAGCGGGCTCGATGTGGTGTTCCACGGCGGCCCCGTCGCCCTGGACAACGCGCTGGCGCTGGCGCACGCGTCCGGCGCGGACGAGCCGGTGGGCTGGCGTTCCCTGGACTGCCTGCCCGCGGTGGCCAGGGTGGGCCTGGTCGACCTGGACAGCCCGCCCGCGCTGGTCGCCGACGGCATCGACCGGTTGCGGGTGTTCGCCGGCTATTCGGGCTGGGACGCTGGCCAGCTTCGGACAGAGATCGAGGAGGGGTCCTGGTACCTGGTGTCGGCGGAACTGGGCGATATCTTCGCCGATGCGCCGGAACGGCTCTGGCAGGCGGTTCTGCGCAGGCAGGGCGGCGACCTCGCCTTCATGGCGACGTATCCCGAGGATCCGACCCTCAACTGACATCTCGCCCCAGGGGCGGGCTCTAAACTGGCTGGGTGAGCACTCCAACTTTCTCTCCTGGCACCGGCGGCGGCACCGGCACGATCATCAAGCCGGACGCCGACATCCGGCCCGACCTTTCGCACGGTGATGGCGACCATGAGCGGTTCGCCCATTATGTCAAGAAGGCCAAGATCACCGAGAGCGCTCTGAGCGGCTCACCGGTGATCGCCCTGTGCGGCAAGGTCTGGGTCCCCAACCGCGACCCCAAGAAGTTCCCGGTCTGTCCCGAATGCAAGGAGATCTACGAGGGCATGGCCCCCGGCGGAGACTCCGACAAGAGCTGACCGCCCGCCCAACCTTTCCGTGATCATGGAAGACCCCGCCGGGCCATCCCATGATCACGGACGTTCTGCCGCCATAACCTGATCAGCCAGCCAAGGCGATCAGGTCGGGGGACGGATGCGGCAGGGTGTTGCAGTCATGCTCGGAATCACCACGGGCATCAGTCTCCTGGCACCCCCGCCCGGCCCCCGCCCCGAGACCGCCCCGGCGGCCTGCCGGCCCAGCACCGACACCGGTCGGCGTGCGCACGCGCGGTCCACCCACGGGGACGAGCACCACCCTCCGGTGACCGACCTCACAAAGACCAGATCCGCCGCGGACATCACCGTGCCGGTCCGTTTCCACGTCCTCGCCTCAGGCCGGACCGGCCTGCTCTCGGTCGCTGAGGTGAACCGGCAGATCGCCATCCTGAACGTCGCCTACTCGGGCGGCGCGGGCGGGGCCGACACCGGGGTCAGGTTCGCGCTCCAGAGCGTCGACCGCACCGACCGGCCCGAGTGGTTCCAGGCCCCGCACACCCACGAGAGCACGATCAAGAGGCTGCTGCACCGGGGCGGCGCGCAGACCCTCAACCTGTACACCGCCTCCGTCGGCGACGAGATCCTCGGGTTCTCCACGTTCCCGCAGTGGGTGGGCAAGAGCCAGATCCTGGACGGCGTGGTGGTCGACTACCGGAGCCTGCCAGGGGGCGCCTACCAGCACTTCAACCTCGGGTACACCGCCGTGCACGAGACCGGACACTGGCTGGGCCTGTTCCACACGTTCGAGAACGGCTGCAACCACCCCGGCGACGGCGTGGCGGACACCCCGGATGAGGGCTACCCGACCGACGGCTGCCCGAGGGTCAAGAACACCTGCACCTCCACCGGCGACGACCCGCTACACAACTTCATGGACTACGCCTGGGACGACTGCATGCGCGAGTTCACGCCAGGCCAGGCCGCCCGGATCCACCAGTCCTGGGCCGCCTACCGGGGAAACGCCGAGTCGTCGGCGTAGACCTTCTTGCCGCC
>JBDSTJ010000662.1:0-4960 GCA_039928335.1 Streptosporangiaceae bacterium
CGCGGCGATCGCCTGCTGCGTTTCCGCCGCCCCCGTCGGCAGGCAGATGCAGTTCTTCGGGGCCAGGGTCAACCTGGCCAAGACCCTGCTGTACGCGATCAACGGCGGCCGCGACGAGATCTCCGGAGAACAGGTCGCCCCTGCCCGGCCGGCTCTGACCGGGGAGTACCTCAAACCGGTCGAGGTGCTGGCTGCGCTGGGCTCCATGATGGACTGGCTCGCCGAGACCTACGTCAACGCGCTCAACGTCATCCACTACATGCATGACAAGTACGCCTACGAACGCATCGAGATGGCTCTGCACGACTACCCGGTCACCCGTACCCTCGCCTGCGGGATCGCGGGGCTGTCGGTCGCCGCAGACTCCCTCAGCGCCATCCGCCACGCCCGGGTCAAGGTCATTCGGGACGCAACGGGTCTCGCCATCGACTTTGTCGTCGAAGGCGCCTATCCGGCGTACGGCAACAACGACGACCGGGCCGACTCCATCGCGGTCTGGCTGGTGCGCACCTTCATGGAGAAGATCCGCCAGTATCCGTCCTACCGGGACGCCGTGCACACCCAGTCGGTCCTCACCATCACCTCCAACGTGGTCTACGGCAGGCACACCGGCAACACCCCGGACGGCAGACGGGCCGGGACCCCGTTCGCTCCCGGGGCCAACCCGATGAACGGACGGGACCGGCACGGGATGGTCGCCTCGGCCCTGTCCGTCGCCAAGCTCCCCTACGACCAGGCCCTGGACGGCATCTCGCTGACCAACACGATCACACCCCGCAGCCTCGGCTTCGGCCTGGAGGAGCAGACCGACAACCTGGTCGGGATCCTTGACGGCTACTTCGATGCCGGCGGCTTCCACATGAACGTCAACGTCCTGGACCGGGCCACCCTGCTCGATGCGATGGAACACCCCGAGAACCATCCGCAGCTCACCATCCGGGTCTCCGGCTACGCGGTGAACTTCATCCGCCTCACCCGCGAACAACAGCAGGACGTGGTCGGCCGCACCTTCCACGGCGCGCTGTGAACCGGCTCCCGCTCCTCGGGCTCCAGTCCGTGGCGGAACGCGCTGCCGCCGAGACCGGTAGCGGTGCGGTCTGCCGCTGGGACCTGTCCACCGGCGTGGACGGCCCCGGCACCCGCTTCGTGGTGTTCACCAGCGGCTGCCCGTTGCGCTGCCTGTACTGCAGCAACCCCGAGACCTGGCGGATGCGCGACGGCCACCACACCAGCGTCGACGAGCTGATGGCCGAGATCGACAAGTACCGCAGGTTCATCTCCGTCGCGGGCGGCGGCGTCACCGTGACCGGCGGCGAGCCGCTCCTGCAGCCCGCCTTCACCGGTGAACTGCTGCGGCGCTGCCATCAAGCGGGCCTGCACACCGCTCTCGACACCTCCGGCTTCCTCGGCGACCGGGCCACCGACGCCCTGCTGGCCGACGTGGACCTGGTACTCCTCGACATCAAGTCCTGGGACCCGGCCGGCTATCACGACCTGACCCGCGCAGAGATCGAGCCCACGCTGCGGTTCGCCCGGCGGCTGGGCCGCCTGAACCGCCGGGTCTGGGTACGGTTCGTCCTCGTCCCGGGCATCACCGATGCCCTCGAGAACGTCGAGGGCATCGCGTCCTTCGTCGCCGGGCTCACCAACGTCGAGTTCGTGGACGTCCTGCCCTTCCACCGGCTCGGCGTGGCCAAGTACCAAGAACTCGGCCTCCGCTTTCCGCTCGCCGACGTCGCACCACCCGGTCCCGAACTGCTCACCCGGGTCCACGCCCAGTTCCGCGCGCACGGCATCCGCACCCGCTGAGGGGTCAGAGACCGGCCGCCTCCAGGAACGGGCTCTTCGCCTGGCCGGCCCTCTCAAGCCCGGTGGAACACAGTCTCAGCCAGCTGGCCTTGGAGAACTCCGCGATGCCGAGCTGTACCTTCCAGGTGGCCACCGCCAGAGCGCAGAAATGACGCAGCCGGCGGCGGAGAGCAGGAAGGTCCGTCCCCTGACCTGCGGTCTCCGCCTGGGCGGCCGCGGTCTCCAGGCGGACCAGGCGGCACCGCAGGAAGGCCGCGACCGGCCCGCTCCGCCCGGACCCCGTAGCCTGCCCGACCAGCACACGGTCCACTGCCCGGAGCTCCGCCATGATCTCGTCCATCAACAGCGTCATCTCCACCCGGAGGCCCTGGGTCAGGGCCACCGCCTGCGTC
Organism: Streptosporangiaceae bacterium; assembly: GCA_039928335.1. Taxonomy (GTDB): domain Bacteria; phylum Actinomycetota; class Actinomycetes; order Streptosporangiales; family Streptosporangiaceae; genus Actinocorallia. The sequence goes on from JBDSTJ010000662.1 coordinate 2,202, forward strand.
TCCTCCATCAGCATTCTCAACCGCACCAACGCCGGCACACAACGCCGGTGATGCCGTTGGAGTGTTTCGTGGGTCAGGACCGGCATGGCATGTCTCCCTGGTCAGGTGGCGTCGCTCCCCAGTCCAGCATTCGCCGAACCCGCAGGCCAGAGACGAAGGTCCCCTCGGGCAGGGCCGTCATGCTCGACTTGAGCACAGTCTGCTGCGCGGTCTCCCCGCACGGATGCCGCTGGGCTGACCTCCCTGCTGCGGCCGGCCCACGGCGCGACCTCCGGGGGTCCGTCGAATGGGGGACGTTGGACTCTGACCAAGCCGATGAGCAGCGAGTCATCATGAGATCATGAGATTCGACGCCCATGGACTCGAGGTCCTTGAGCGGCTCGAGTGCCTGGAGCTGCTCTCCTCCGTGAAGCTCGGCCGGGTGGTCTTCACCGAGCGGGCTCTCCCGGCCATTCAACCGATGAACTTCGCACTCGACGGCGGTGACGTGGTCATTCGCACCCGGCTCGGGTCAAGGCTGAGCAGGGCGCTGCGCGGAGCAGTGGTGGCGTTCGAGGCTGACGCCTTCGACCCGGCAGGGCTCGTGGGATGGTCCGTCACCATGATCGGGCAGTCGAGCCTCATAGCTGATCCCGAAGAGATCAGCCGCCTGTCCCGACTGCCGGCGCTCCCGCCGCCTCCGGGCCCCGGTGGAGACCTGATCAGGATCTCCGGGCGCTATCTCTCAGGAACCCGCATCGGTACAGCACCGACGAGCAGGGTGGTTCTGAATCACGGATCTCCGAACGGACAAGCCCCGCTCTGACTATCTTCGCGCCAGTCCGGCAAGGCCCCTGTCCCGGACCCTCAGCGCAGACCATCGTGAAGTGGGAGACGCCATGGCCCGCCAGGCCGAGGCCGAGCGGGAGGAGCGTACAAAGATCATCCACGCCGAGGGAGGGTGCGGCGGCAACCGCTCCGCCCGAGGCGGAGCGGCACGGGCCCTACCGGGTGAGGACGACCTTGAGGGCTGCGGTTTCCTGGGCTCGGGAGAACACGTCATAGGCGTGCATGATCTCGTTCAGGCCGAAGCGGTGGGTGACGAAGCGCTTCGCGTCGATCTGGTGGCTGGTGAGCAGGCGCAGCAGGGTCGGCGTGGAGTAGGTGTCCACGAGCCCGGTGGTGATCGTCACGTCCCGGGTCCACAGCCGCTCCAGGTGCAGGGTGACCGGCTTGCCGTGCACCCCGATGTTGGCGATCCGGCCGACCGGGCGTACGAGCTCGGCGGCGAGCTCGAACGTCGCGGGAACGCCGACGGCCTCGATCGCGACGTCGGCTCCGAGGCCGCCGGTGAGGTCCATGACGGCCTGGACCGGGTCCTGCCCGGCATTGTCGATCACGACGTCGGCACCGAACTGCTTGGCCGCCTCCAGCCGGGACGGGACCATGTCGATGGCAATGATCAAGCTGGGGCTGAAGAGCCGTGCGCCGCTGATGGCGGACAGGCCGATCGGTCCGGCACCGACCACCGCGACGACGTCACCGGGGCGCACCTGCCCGTTGAGTACCCCGACCTCGTATCCCGTGGGCAGGATGTCGGCGAGCATCAGCAGCTCCTCGTCGCTGACGCCGGCCGGGACCGGGTAGGTCGAGTTGTCCGCGAACGGGACCCGCACGTACTCGGCCTGGGTGCCGTCGATCTCGTTGCCGAGGATCCAGCCTCCCCCGCCCAGGCACTGCCCGTACCGGCCGTCCCGGCAGAACCGGCACGCGCCGCAGGCGCTGACGCACGACACCAGCACCCGATCGCCCGGCTTCACGTTACGGACGCCCACCCCGATCTCCGTGACGGTGCCCACGGCCTCATGGCCGATGATGCGCCCGTCGGTGACGGCCGGCAGATCCCCTTTCAGGATGTGCAGATCCGTCCCGCAGATCGTGGTCGTGTCGACCCGCACGATCGCGTCGCCATCGGCGACGATCTCAGGTTCGGCCACATCCTCCCAGGCCTTCTGACCTGATCCGTGGTAAACGAGGGCCCTCATCATGATCTCCCTGGGGTTGTCGATTCGTTCAGTGCAGTGGCATGGCTGTTTCTTCGGCGCGCCTCTTGATGCCGGTCAGCATTTTCCGTGTCATCAGGAAGCTGAGGAGTTCGACGGGTTCGATGATCAGCGGTGCCCACCAGCGCAGGTAGGCGTACCGCTCCCGGACGATCAGTCGGGTTGTTCCGTCCTGCTGTTCTCGCAGAACGAACGCCCAGGTGAAATCGCAGGGCGGCGCACCCACACTCACTGGAACGACTCCGTTGAGCACGAGCGTGCGTTCCGGCTCGACCAGAGCGACCCTGAGTGCGATCTCCGGGGCGAGCATGACCTCGTCCCCCACCGTCGTGTCCTGCCATCGGGCGACCACCCGGGCTGCGTTGTGAATGTCGCAGCCGATCAGGTTCTCCAGAAGGTCATAGCTGTAGAAGCCGCCACGGCCCTGGCCGAGTTGCGCGATCCACGGCCAGACCCGTTCGGGTGGGGCACCGATGGTGATGGACCGGGTGGCGGTCAGGCCGGTGCTGCGGATGAGATCGTCACCGGGCAGGTCGTCTTTCGGCTCCGCTTCGTCGGATCCCCACTGAAGCTGCCAGGATCTGAAACGTCGTCCGTAGGCGCCCAGCCCTGCCGCTGCCACGGCGGCACCGATCAGGAGCGGTGTGGCTCTCATGTCGTTCCCCTACTCCGGAACGATCACTGTGGGACAGTGCGCATGGTGCAGGACCGTGTGGT
>JBDSTJ010000663.1:0-3014 GCA_039928335.1 Streptosporangiaceae bacterium
GAGCCGGTGACCCCCGCTCTGTCCCCGCCCCGCCGCACCCAGGAGCAACGCCGGACCGGCACGATCGCGCGGCTCGTCGAGGCGACGATCTCCTCGCTCGTCGAGGTCGGCTACGCCGGCACCTCGGTCAAGGAGATCTGCGGCCGGTCCGGGGTCTCCCACGGCGGCCTGTTCCGGCACTTCGAGACCCGGCTCGACCTGATCGTCGCGGCCACCGAGGAGGTGTCCAAGCGACAGATCATCCTGTTCCAGGAGCGCTTCGCCTCGCAGCCCGAAGGCGAGGAGGTTCTGCTCACGGCCGTGCGTCTGCTGCGCGACGCCTGCCGCGAGCCGATCAACGCGGCCTGGTATGAGGTGCTCGTCGCCAGCCGGACCGACGAGCACCTGCGCCGACGGGTCGGCCCCGCCGTCGAACGTTTCTATGCCGAGATCGGCACCCTCGCCGCCCGCCTGCCCGGCAGCGAGGACTACCCGCCCGAACTCTTCGAGACCCTCGTCTTCACCCTCGTCAGCGTCTTCGACGGCGAGGCCCTGGTCCGCGCCGTCCACCCGATGCCCGACCTCGAGGCCCGCCGTCTCGACCTGGCGGTGGCCGTCCTGGAGTCCCACCGCCACCAGGAGGTCCGCCAGGCCCCTAGCCTGGAGGGATGGAGCCCGAGACAGAAGTGATCAACCCGACCCGCGAGGACGTGCTCGCCTCAGTCGGGCCCGCCGCCGAGGCGCTGACCGTCGGCGACCTCGGCCGCCGGGTCGCTCTCCGGCACGGCAGGGAGCTCCCCGGAGACGAGGAGACACCCATCGGGCAGGCCCTGGCCGGGGCGGGGCTGTCCCTCAGCGCCCTGCAGAAGATCGTGGACGGCCTGGTCGGAGACGGGGAGCTGACCGAGCTGCGTGGCCGGGACCTGTGGGACTGGGGCCTGCCGACCACCGGGACCAAGGCCCAGCGCCGGTACTACTTCGACCCGCAGGTGGCTGAGGAGTCCAAGGCCACGATGCCGCCCAAGCCGCCGCCCGCGCCCAGACCCCAGTCGGCCAGGCCCCGGCCGGCCAGGCCCAACCACCGGTGGGGCCCGCCGCGCGCCGACTAGTGCCGGCGGGGGCGTCCCGGCGGGCCTGGTCCGACGCCAGGTGCCGCAGGTGCGACTTCGAGGGTGGGTCGTGGTGCCGAGGCGTGATCCGGGGTCCGGCCCTCTACGATTGAGGGAACCGGCACCTGATCATGATCGGAGTCGAGCATGACGCCGTTGGACGCGCAGGTCTCCGAGCTGGGCCGGTACACGCTGGTCACCCTGTTCGGGGAGATCGACGCGAGCAACAGCGACTGGTTCAGGGACGAGCTCAAGGCTGCGGTGACCGGCGCGGACCACGCCGTCATCGTGGATCTCCAATCGCTGGCGTTCAGCGACTCCGCCGGGCTCGGGGTGTTCGTCGTCGCGGCCAGGCTCGCCCGGCAACAGCAGATCCAGTTCGAGGTCGCCGGGCCCCGGGGACGGGTCGCCACGGTGTTCCGGCTGCTCGGCATGGACAAGGCACTGCACGTGCGGGCCGACGTTCCGGAGTGCGTGCAGGCGCTGTCACTGCTCGGCGAAGGCCAGTTCTAGGGTCTCGAACACCGGCAGGAACTGCAGGATCCCGGTCAGGGTCAGCACCCGGTGCGGCCGCGTCCCCTCGGGCGTGACGAGCTTGAGCGAGCCGTGCATCGACCGGACCGCCCAGTTGGTCTTGGCCAGCACGTTGACGCCGCTGGAGTCCAGGAAGGTGACCCCGGTCAGGTTCAGCACCAGGTGCCTGGTCCCGGTCGTGAGCGTGTTCAGGATGTAGGTCTCGGCCTCACCGACGGTCTCGTGCTGGAGCTCACCGGTCAACCCGATGATCGTGAACAGGTCAATGCGGTGGCTCGACAGGCTGAGCAGCTCCACAACGTCCTCCCGGGGCAAAGAGAGATCACGCAAGGCGACATAGTGCCAGACCACGGCCGCTCGGGTATCCGCAGGTGAGGAATATGCGCAGACCATGTTTGACCTCGCCCCACGGGGTACTGCCCTGAATGCGGACGGAATGCCCGGGGCAGGCCGTTCGCCGCGGTTCCGCCCGGGGGGTCGGGATCGTTTGAGTCAGGGCCCGTGGTGTTGTCAGGGACACCGCGGGCCCACTCTTTTGCCCTCCCGCACCACACAGCCACGCACCCACCACACCAGAAGGTCCCCGCCTCCGGCTTGGAGGCGGGGACCTTCTGGGTTGGCTACGCCCGGAGCTCAGCCCCGTCGAGGACGGTGGCGAGCTCCCGGTTCACACGTTGAGGCCCGGAGATCGGTTCGGGCCGGGCGGAACCCACGACTACTGATCGTGTTTTTCTTGATCTTGTGTCTCCTGGTCGGGAAGCGCACGGGTGTCCCGCAGCTCGACGTACGGCTCATCCGAGGCGGGGTGCCCCTCGGCGATGTGCCGACCACGTTCGAGTTCGGCGTTGAGTTCGGCGCCGAGCAGCAGCGCCACGTTGGAGATCCAGAGCCAGACCAGGAAGACGATCAGCCCGGCGATGCTGCCGTAGGTCTTGTTGTACGACTCGAACGCCGAGACATAGAAGGCGAAACCGGCCGAGGCCGCCAGCCAGATGAGCAGCGCGAGGATCCCGCCCGGGGTGACCCAGCGGAATCCCTGCTTGGCGTTGGGCGAAGCCCAGTAGAGCAGGGCGAACAGGAAACTGATCACCACCAGGAGCACCGGCCACTTCGCGATGTCCCACACGGTCACAGCGGTGGGGCCCGCACCGATCAGTTCTCCCGCCCACTCGGCGACGCCGCCGGTGGCGACGACCGCGACCGCCGAGGCCGCCAGCAGGACGAGGGTCACCAGGGTCACGGCGAGCCGGATCGGCAGGGTCTTCCACAGCGGCCGGCCCTCCTGCACGTCATAGATCGTGTTGGAGGCCCGCATGAAGGCGGCGACGTACTTCGACGACGACCACACCGCGGCCGCGATCCCCAGCAGGGCGACGAGGCCGGCCCCGCCGC
>JBDSTJ010000664.1:0-9528 GCA_039928335.1 Streptosporangiaceae bacterium
GCGTGGATCGGCATGAAGCCGTGAATCGAGGCTCCCAGGCTCCGCATGAGCTGTGCCGGCACGGTGAGCTGCTGCCCGGCCCGGTCACCGACCTGGACCAGCCGCACGCCGGTGGCCCCGGCCCGAAGCGCCGCCGCGGCGGGAGCGCCCCAGGTGTAGTCGACGATCACGTCGACCGGTCCGCCCATGTGCTCCAGGAACGCCTCGGTGAGGTCGCTCTCGGCGGCCAGGTTCACGGTGGCGTCCGCGCCCAGCTCCCCTACCTCGGACAGTGCGCCCGGGTCGCGCCCCGCGGCCACCACCCGGCCCGCGCCGAGTAGTGCGGCGGCCTGGACCGCGAGCCTGCCGACGACCCCGGTCGCGCCGAGGATCAGTACCTTCTCGCCCGGTCTCATCGCGGCCCGCCACGACAGCGGCAGCCAGGCCGCCCACCCGGCGTTGCCGAGGGTGGCCGCGACCGCGTCGTCGAGCCCGTCGGGCACCGGCATGCTGCGCCTGGGGTCGATGAGGGTCCGCTCGGCCATGGACCCGTGCGGGCCGACCGGCATCCCGAAGTAGACCCGCCGTCCGTCACCGAGCAAGCCGACCCCTTCGATCCCGCAGACCGCGGGCAGTTCCCGGGGGCTGAGATAGTGCTCCCCGCTCGCGATGGCCTTGTCGACGGCGTTGACTGTGGCCGCCAGGACCTGCACCCCGTCAAGAGAGGTGGCGAAAGTGGAAGTGGCACCCGGTGGGCGCAAGGCCAAGTCGGCGGAGACCGAAGCGGCACTGAAGGCCGCGGCCAGGCGCGAGTTCGAGCGCCTCGGCTATCTCAACACCAAGATCACAGATATCACCGCGGAGGCGGGTCGGGCCGCTGGGTCGTTCTACAAGCACTTCACCAGCAAGGAATCCGTGCTGGAGGCCCTGCTGGCCGACATGCTGGTCGACGTCGACGACCGGGTCGCCGTGCACCCCGCCGACCACGACCTGTCGGATCCGGCGATGCTTCGCGCGCACGTCGAGATCTTCTGGACCACCCTGCGCACCCACCGCCCCGAGCTGACCGCGCTCTTCCAGGCCTCCCAGGTCGACCAGGCCTTCGCCGCCCGGCTGACCCGGCTGATGGCCCCCGAGCGCCAGGTGATGGTCGCCCACATGGAGTACCTCCGCGACCGGGGCGTGGCCCTGCCCGGCCGCCCCGACCTGGTCGCCGCCGCGATGATCGGCCTGATCTGGCAGTTCGCCCTGGAACACCTGGACGCCGTCGCCGACGACGAGGCGATCTCCCTGCTCACCGCATTCATCCTGCGGGGCATCGCCGGTTCGGCCCCGGTGGAACCCCGCTCGTGAACTCTTCGACTACCCTCGATCTTTGATGAGCATCGAGAGTGAGCGGCAACGCCTGCTGCTGGCCGCACGGCAGGACCTCGACCGTGCCAGGCAGACCCCCGGAATGTGGACGTCAGCCCGATCCGGGTTGTTGTGGGCGCTTCAGTACGACCGCCGTGCGGAGGACCTGCCCCTGCTCCGCGTCCTGCTCGCGCAGGAGATCGCCGAGGAGGACTCGGCGGTGCCGGGCGCCGACCTGGAACTTGCCGCGTTCCTGCTCGCCGAGCAGCGGCAGCCCGAGGACGTCGAAACCATCACGGCCGCCGTACGTGCCGAGGTGCCGCTCGAAGAATGGCTCTCCGACCGGAAGGCGAAGTTCCCCACCGACCCGGCCGAGGAGAACCTGAGGTCCTACGCCCATCATGCGGCCCGGCTGGGTGACCGCGACGCGGCCCGCCAGTTCCTGCTCGCCTGGGCCGACAGCGGGCCCCGCTCGGAGCGCGTGCTCAACGCCCTGCAGCACAACCTCGCCCACCTGGGCTTCCTCGAGGAGGCAATCAAGGCCCAGCAGGAGGCCATCGAGCTCAGCCGGCCCCCCGCGAAGATCAGCCGGCTGCTGACGCTGGTCAGGCTGCAGCGCAGGAACCACGACTTCGAGGCCGCCAGACGCACCCTGCTGGCGATCGAGACGGATCTCCCCTACGACAAGCACGGGTTCGAGCACCCGTGGCGCAGCTTCGTGAAGGAACTGTTCCTGCTCGTACCGGAGGCACCCGAGGAGCGGACGGCGCGTCGCCTCCTCGAGGCCGCCGACCAGAACCTCCAGGGCATCCCGAGGCTGTGGAAGGACGAGATCCTCGACGCCGCGATCGCGGCGTCGGATCATGTGGGCGACCCCGAGGCGCTCCACCGCTATGCCTCACTCCGCGAGGCCGCATACCGCGACCGCGAATACCAGCTCTGAGCCGCCGACCCGGCACGCCGATCCGCCCGGGCTCCTCGATCAGGCCGAAAGAACCGGAAGCTTTCTGCCGATAGGCCTCAGTCGGACATCGTTGCCCTCACTTTCGTTGCCGGCCGGGCTTGTCGAAAGGCTCTCGTTGGTTCACGCTCACGGCGAGAGCGTGAACGAGAAGGGGAGTGCCGATGTCCGCACGTCATTGGATCTGCACGGCCGGAGTGCTGGCGAGCATGGCCTTCGGGCCATCCGCGGCTGCGGACCCGGTGGTGGAGTACGTCGCGCTGGGTGACTCCTTCGCCGCAGCCCCCCTGGTCCCCGCCATGACCGACCTGAAGTGCCATCGCTCCTCCCATGACTATCCCGCGGTCCTGGCCGAGCTGAGCGGAGCGCAGGTGTTCCGGGACGTGAGCTGCGACAGCGCGCACGTCTCCGATCTGAGCGAGCCGCAGGACACCAGTCTCCTCGGCATCGAGACCGGTCCGGTCCCGCCGCAGCTCGACGCCCTGACGCCGACCACGACCCTGGTCACGATGACCATCGGCGGTGGTGACAGCGGCCTCGTCGGGATCGCCCAGAACTGCGTCAACCTGCTGCCCAAGCCGCTCGGCAAGGCCTGCAAGGGCAACTACGTCAAGGACGGCGTGGACTCGACGGCCGCCCGCATCGACGCCTTCGCCCCGCGGATCGGCACCGCCATCGAGGAGATCCACGCCCGATCACCCCAGGCCCGGGTGATCCTCACCGGCTACGGCACCTACATCCAGCCTGGTGGCTGCTGGCCGCGGCAGCCGTTCCTCGCCGAGGACGCCGACTACATCCAGGGCAGCGTCGGCCACCTCAACCAGGCGATCGCCGCCCAGGCCGCCGCGCACGGCGCCGACTACGTGGACGTCGCGACCCCCGGCGTGGGGCACGACTCCTGCACTCCGGCGAACGTCCGCTGGCTGGAAGGACTGATTCCCGGCAACATCGCCGCGCCCCTGCACCCCAACGCCCTCGGCTCGGCGAACTTCGCCTCGCTCATCTCCGCTCGCCTGTGAAACGCGGCCGCCGCGCTAGTTCTTGAGCGGCAGCGGGGCACCCATCACCGCATAGGGCGGGCCGCCACCGGGGAATTCGAACCGGCCGAGTAGATCTGTGAAGCCCACGGACCTGTAGAGGAACTTGGCGGGCGTATCCGGGTGCACATCCAGCGTGGACAGAACTGCGGTGCTCTCTGTTCGTCCGTCGCACAGTGCGGTGAGCAGCTTCCTGCCGAGCCCATGGCCCTGGTGCGCGGGGTGGACATGCAGTTCGGCGACTTCGAAGGCGTCCGCAAGCCAGGAGTCGGCGTGCTGCCGTCCGAGCCGGAGGGAGAGTTCGGCGTCAACAACGTCATGCCACCATTGCCCTGAACCACCCTGAAAGCCATAGATGAATCCGATGACGCTGCTGCCGAGCGGACGTCGACGTTCGGCGAGGAACGCCCGGAAACCAGGGTAGGTGGCGTGCCGCTGCATGATCATGTGACGGCCGGGGATCTGATCGTCCGGCGGTGCCATCGCTGCGGAGTAGACATCGAGCATGGGGCCGAGACAGCGGCGGAATGCCCGGACGTCGATCTCACGCACGCTCGGTTCTCTCACCTCGGAGAGCCTACGCCGATGGTCAAGCCGTAGGGACGGTCCGCTGCGTGGAGGAGAGCCGGTTGTAGATGTCCCAGAGAATCGTGTCCGCGGCCTTCCGGAGATCCCCTTGGCCCTGAGTGAGCTGGTCGCCCCAGGCCTTGGACTCGGGACCTATCCAGGCGTCGGTCCCGCTGAGCGTCCTGAGGGCGGGGTCCAGGGCCCGGCGGACCTGGTCGATGCTGCCGTAGGCGGCCGCATAGGACTGAAAGAGCTGGCGGTAGGCCGGGTTCGGGGAGTGGCCGGGTGGGAGGGTCTGGCCCTCCAGCGGCGGAGGAACGCTGCCGGGAGGTGGAGGAGCTGAGGGTGTGCCCATGACTCAGCTCGCCTTCACGGTGTCGGTGAGGCGGTCGGCGTTCAGTGAGGTCGCGGCGGCGAGCTTGGGTGCGAGCGGCGTGGCTCCCAGGACCTGCAGTACGTGGCCCCGGTTGTTCAGGCGGTCGGCCTCGGCGAGCAGCGCCGCGATCCACTTGCCGTCCATGTGCAGGAGATGGTCGGCCGCGGTCACCGACTCGATGATCGCTTTGAGCTCCGCCTTGCTGGTACCCGCCGCCTTGATGAGCTGCGCCACGCCTTCGGGGCCGAGCCGCTGGTACAGCGCCGCCGTGTACTCGGGGTCGTGGGAGTGGGCGGCCAGGTGCGTCCAGACGTCGTCCGGCACCGGCCGGTGGTTGTGCTGGGCGGTTCTGATGGCCAGCGCGTCGGAGGCGGCGGCCTTCTCGGCGGCCTTGGAGGTGGGGAAGCCGCCGATTTCGCCGGCACCGATCGGCACCAGATGCCTCGGCTTCGACTTCTCCCTGGGAAACTTCGGCTTCGGCACGGGCTTGGGTGTCTGCTTGGGCACGGGCTTGGCGACCACCGGGGACGCGGGGGAGTCGACCGTCGGCTGGTCCCGATGGGTGAGCGCGTAGTTCCGTCGACGCGTCAGCATGCCGAGCTGTTCTGAGGCCCAGCGCTCCACGGTGGCGGCCTTCTGGTATCCCGCGGATGAGATCCCGGCTGGCGGCGGGTGCGCGGCCAGCCAGCCGTCGATCGCGGAGGTCGCGGTCTGGACCTGCCGGATCAGCTGTGCGAGGGCGTCGGTGTCGATGCCCCTGAACTGCGAGTCGCGGCTGGCCGGACCTTCCCGCATGCCCATCGGTGGCTCCCGTCTGAGGACACCTCTCGCACCTTTCCTATCACTGTTCACCCCGTCGCGGAAGGATATTCGTCTCATGCCTGCGGGTGGTGCGGGTCCCTCGGCCAGGGGAGGCGCGGGAGGGGTGCTCAGAGGATCGTCGGCACCATGAAAAGGACCGCTGATGCAACGTTCGCCTGGGTGCTGGTCTTCATTGCCTGGCATGTCGTCTGGGCCCTCACCGGCCTCAAGTCTCCTTCGCCCTCCGACCACGAGGGAAACACGCGGGTGTTGCTCCAGATATCCCAGATGGCCGTCATCGGCATGGTCGTCGTCGGAGTGCTGCTGCCCCTGGCACTCCACCAGCCGTGGGGCCGTCGTATCCCGTCCTGGATCCTGCTCTGGGCCGCCTGGACGGGCTGTGTGCTCCTCAGCGTGCGTGGTCTCGCCGGGATCGTCGACGGCCTGGTACGTGCCACCGGGCTGCTCCCCAAGGGGCTCGGCAACCTCACGACGGCACAGGTCTTCGGTTCCGAGCACCCGTCGTGGTGGGCTGTGTTCTCCAGCAGCGCCACGGACGTCCTCTTCGCGGTCGGCGGCGTCGCGTTCGGCCTGGCCGCCACCCGATTTCAGCGCGCCCACGCGACTTCCGCTCCGGTTGCGGCAAGCAACCTGGGGAAAGAAGGACGGCCCCTGGAGGACCAGGAGCCGTGTGGGCGAGGAAAGCGAGAGATCTAAAGCCATGGAAAGTGAGAAGGAAGATCTCTCATGGCCTCGCCGAGTTCACGCTAGCACTCAGGCGGGGATCAGGTCACCGAGGTTTTTGAGGGTGTACACCGACGATCCTTCGGCCAGGCCTTCGGGCACTTCGAGGCCGACGAAGGTGACGGGGGAGTCGGGCAGCGATCCGCCGTCCAAGAGGGTGACGGTCTCGGCCGTCAGCAGGTCGGTCAGGTGGCGCACCATCAGGTACTCGCGTTCGATGACGCTGCGCACCAGCATCGAGGTCGTCAGCCTGTTGCCTTCGACCCGGTTGAAGTAGGGGTCGCCGCTGAGGTGGAGGTGCAGCCACTTGGCGGCCCACCGGCCGTCGCCGTCGCCGAGGAAGACCACCGGGAGCGCGACCCGGCCGGGGCCGCGCAGATCGGACTTCATCCGGACGGTGCTCGGCTCGAAGGGGGCGCCGCGCTGTGCGGAGTCGAGCAGCATGAAGCCGAAGAACGACTCCGCGACCTCGTCGAAGCCCTCGCCGGTGTAGATGTTGACCTGGGGGATGACGACCCGGCTCCGGATCTTGCGGAGATCGAGGTTGATGAACTCCGACGCGCCGTCGGGTGCCTCGGTGATGTCGCCGGAGTGCTCCGCGCCCGTCTGGGTGAGCGCGGTGAACGACAGCCACGTCGGGTCGGTGAAGTCCTCGCTCAGCAAGAGTGCGGACAGGTCGAAGTCGGTCCTTTCCGCAGACTCCTTCCAGTAGGTGAAGAAGCGCAGCAGTTCACCCTCGACCGGGGAGAGCGAGCCGCGCGGCAGCACCCCGAAACCGGTGGCGTCGGTCTTGCCCGACAGCGGTAGCGCGACGGTGAACACGGCCGGGTCGATCACAAGGTGGCCGACTGCGGGCAGCCTGCGCCGGACCTCGAGGTCCAGCAGGGTGCGGAGCCGGCCGAGCCCCGAGGGGTCGAGGCCGGCGCGGGTGTCGGCGGTGATCCAGGCCCGGCCCCGGCGGTTGGCGAAGATCCTCGGCCGGGGCACCGCGGAGGCGCGGTTCATGAGGTGTTCGCGGACCTGGAGGACGACCCGGCACGACACCTGGCCGATGACCTGCTCGGCCGCGTTGAGGATCGCGTCCTGCTCCTGCTCGCAGACCGCCGCGCGCAGCAGCCGGTCGAGCGAACGCAACAGCAGGCCGGGCGCGGAGCTGAGGACGGCCACCGCCCCTGCGAGGTCGTCGGCGCGGAACCTGGACTCGACCCGGCTGTTGAAGGAGTGCGCGGTCTGCTCGCCTCGGGCGACCCTGAAGACCGCTGCGGCGTGCGGCCACTGCGGGTGTTCACCGGCGTGCAGCCGTTCGCCGAGGCGCTTCCACGGCTCGCGGTGGGCGTGCACGTCACCGAGCTTCGCCGGCGTGGCGCCGATCAGCGCGTCGAGGGCGGTGAGCAGCGCGCGGCGGACCGGGCGGCGGAAGGAACGGAACCTCGTCGGCTCCTCCAGCGTGACGTCGCCGCCCGACAGGGCGCACGCCAGGCGCAGCACGTCGGTGACGGTGTCGATGAGCAGGTCGGCTCCCAGGTCGAGCCGGACCTGGTTGACGACGGCCCGGTTCTCCCGGACCGGGATCGCGACCGGGTCCGTGGCGTGGTGCGGGGCCAGGGACCGCAGCGCGTCCAGGTCGGACTCGTTGAGCGGAACCTGGCTGCCGGCGAGCCGACGGTAGAGCCCGGCCGCCTCCTCCTCGAGCGGGCCGCCGAGATGCAGGACCGTGACCCGGTCGCCGGCGGCGGGGACCAGGTCGTCGTGGGCGGCCAGCATCTCCGGGTAGGTGTGCAGGTAGCGGCCGTACCTGGGGAGCGCCAGCAGGTTCAGCCCGCCGGACGCCAGGAGGGTGCTCGGGCCGCCCCGCGCGATCACGTCGGGGTCGAGGAGCGCGTCGGCCACGCAGGCCGCCCAGAATTCCAGGGTGTCCGGAACGTCTGCGGGGAACCGCAGGAAATAGGTGTTGTGCACGACGTGAGCGCCGATCTCGCGCCGCACGACGGGCAGCACCCGGACCGCGGTGTCGACGACCGTCGCGGCGGACCGGCCGGACAGGTGCTCGAGCAGGTCGCCGGAGAGCTTCCAGCCCACACTCATGAGTGCCACGTCGAACTGGCGCGCGGCCGCGGATCCGTCGCCGTCGGGCCCGGTCGGAGCGGGCAGGCGGTGGGTCTTCTCGATGATCAGTTCTTCGCGGGTGGGCACCCCGACAGCTTCCCGCTGTCGGGACGTCCGGCGCAAAGCCTTTCTGACCGCGCTTTTCGTGAGGGAAGGGTTTGTCCAGGTCAGGGTGCGGTAAGACAGGAGCGATCGCAGACTCGTGTGACGGGAGGGATGGCTGATGAAGGATCGTGGACCCGACGACATGGGTGACGACGAGCAGGAGACCGAGACGGGCGAGTACGAGAGGTACATCGGGAACCCGCCGAACGACCTGGTCATCGAGGAGCAGGAAGGGCATGAGGTCGGGATCTCGGAGTGGACCGCGGAGGAGACCCGCAGGGGCGAGCCCGAGGAGGACGAACCCGGCCAGTCGCCGGAGAACGCCGCCCTGCACATCACACCCGACCAGAGCTGAGTGAGCGGCCCCCCCAAACGCAGGAGGACCCCGGCGCGCAAGCGCCGGGGTCCAGGGTGTTGCCCTGCTTGCACTCAACACAGGCGAAGTCACCGGACTGGAACCCCTGCTGCGAAACCTGGCTCCAGAGCGCCTGAGCGCGCCTGACCTGCATCTTGCGGTCCTGCATTTGTTGCGGTCTTGCACCAGCAACACTACCCGGGTCCCGGTCGAATGTCTAACCCGACCGGGATAGATTCTTGCGGCCTGGGAATTGGCCGGCAGCGACTCGTCGCGGATTGCTATGGTTCGAGCCATTCGGGTGAGAACCCTGCGGTCTGCGGTGAGGATACGGATGACGGCGGTCGGCTGGCGGGTCTCGGGCTTCACCGAACTTCGGGAGCTGGGCACGGGCGCACAGGGCAGGGTCGTGCTGGCCCGGCACGACAAGTCGGGCCAGGCGGTGGCCATCAAGTACGTGGACGGCGACGCCTCGCGGCTCACGCCGGAGGCGGACATGCTCAAACGGCTCAGCAGTCCCCACGTCGTGCGGCTCTACGACTTCGTCGCCTCCCCCGAAGGCGCGGCGCTGCTGCTGGAGTACGTCGAGGGCGACACCCTCGGCGGGATCCTGGCCGCCCAGGGCGCGCTGTCGCCCGAGTCTGCGCTGTCCATCCTCAAGGGGTCGCTGCTCGGCCTGGCGGCCGGGCATGATCTCGGCATCGTCCACCGCGACTACAAACCGGACAACGTCCTGGTCGCCCGGGCGGACGGGCGGAGCAAGCTCGCGGACTTCGGCATCGCCGTCGACGCGGGCCGGGAAGGCGGCGCGGGCACACCCTCGTACATGTCGCCGGAACAGTGGCGGCGCGGCCCCGCGACACCCGCGACCGACGTCTACGCGGCCACCTGTGTGTTCTACGAGTGCGTCACCGGGCGCCGGCCGTTCCGCACGCAGGCGCGGGGCGAGTCGGCCATCGCCGACCTCGGGCGGCAGCACACCGACGCGCCGATCCCGATGGAGGGGGTGCCGGGGGAACTGCGGCAGCTGGTCGCCTGGGGGATGGCCAAGAACCCCGGCCAGCGGCCGCGCGGCGCCACGGCCTTCGTCGAGGAGCTGGAGCGCACGGCCGTCGAGGTCTACGGGCCGGACTGGGAGCTGCGC
>JBDSTJ010000665.1:0-14153 GCA_039928335.1 Streptosporangiaceae bacterium
ATGCGGAGAGCGCGGGTGTCAGCGGACGCCGCGGCGACCGTGCCAGCCGGCGACCAGGGCGACGCCGACCGCGGCGAGGACGACCTGGAAGAGCAGCTCGATCCAGTCGACGCCGTCGGTGTCGGCCACGCCGGTGGCCCGGGCGATCGCGGTGCCGATGAGCGCGGCGACGATACCGACGCCGACCGTGAGCAGGATGCCGATGGACTGGCGGCCGGGCAGAACCAGGCGGCCCAGTACGCCGATGATGGCGCCGATCACGATGGCGGTGATGACTCCGACGATCGTCATGATGTTCTCCTCTGTGCTGCGGGGGTCACGTGCGCTCTCCCACTGCCCAGCAAATCGGGTCTCTCACCCACCGCGGAGATTTCTTCCGCCGGCACGGGCCGTCAGCGACCGGACGCCCGCTTCGGGCCGCGGCAACTTCTCTGACCTGGGCGGCCGTCCCGAAGCCCGTAAGGCCCTGAGAATCAGGGCTTGTGGCGGTCAAGGGCACGGGTTAGCATCGCGGTCAACAAACAGGAAACTTTCCTAAATATCGCCGGGAGCCCGTTCGCATCTGGAGCGCGCTATGCCACGTCAGGTCTCCATCCCCCTCCTCTGCGCCCTCCGCGGTGCGCTCCCGCGGCCTGGGCCGCCTACCTTCTCGCCCGGCTCAGACCGATGCTCGCGCTCACCCCCATCATCGGCAAGAACGTCAACCGGCCCGGCGACAACGGCGGCTGCCCCACCCGGCCAGGTCTCCCCCACCTGCAGCGGAATCAGCCAGTCAGCGTATGAGTTCACCACCGTCTTCAAGGCCCTCACGGGCTGAGTGGAGCACACACCCCCATGAGAATTCTCCGTCTCCTCCTCGCGGCCGTCATGGCCATGGCGTTCGTCACCACCGTGCTCAGCGGGCCCGCCATGGCCGCCGGGCTCACCGCGACCTTCACCAAGACCCAGGACTGGGGCTCGGGGTTCGAAGGCAAGTACACGATCACCAACGGCACGTCGAGCACGGTCAACGGCTGGAACGTCCAGGCGGACCTGCCGGCCGGGTTCGCCGTCACCAGCACGTGGGATGCCCAGATGGCCCGCAGCGGCCAGCACTACACCTTCACCAACCCCTCCTGGGCGCCGACCCTGGCCGCGGGCGCGTCGGTGAGCTTCGGCTTCAACGGCAGCCCCGGCAACTTCCCCGGCGCGCCGTCCGGCTGCACGATCAACGGAGCGTCCTGCGGCGGCGGAACCCAACCCCCCGGCGCGCCCGGTGTCCCCGGCACCCCGTCGGTGACCGGGTCAACCGGCACCGCGCTCTCACTGTCCTGGTCGGGATCGTCCGGCACCGTCACCGGCTACCGCGTCTATGAGGGCACGACCGTGCGGGCCACCGTGACCGGGACCAGCACCACCGTCTCCGGCCTTGCCACCTGTACCTCGCACACCTACTCGGTGGCGGCCTACAACGCCAACGGCGAGTCCGCCAAGAGCGGCACGGCCACCGGCACCACCACCGGCTGCCCGCCGCAGACCGGGAGCAAGCTGCCCGGCGCGCCCTACCTCTACCTCGGCTGGGGCGACCCGCCGAGCGCGACCGCCGTCATGAGCGCGACCGGCGTCAAGTCCTACACCATGGCGTTCATGCTCTCCGGCGGCGGCTGCACCCCCGCCTGGGACGGCAACCGGCCGCTGGCCGGCGGCACCGACGCCTCGACGATCTCCGCGATCAAGGCGGCGGGCGGCAGTGTCCAGATCTCCTTCGGCGGCTGGCAGGGCAACAAGCTCGGCCCCAACTGCTCCTCGGCCTCGGCGTTCGCCGGCGCGGTCCAACAGGTGATCAACGCCTACGGTCCGATCGCGGTCGACTTCGACATCGAGAACACCGACGAGATGGAGAGCGAAGTCGTCCAGGACCGGATCCTCGGCGGCCTGAAGATCATCAAGCAGAACAACCCGAACACCAAGGTCGTCGTCACCCTCGGCACGACCACCTCGGGACCGAGCTACTGGGGCACCCGGCTGATCAACCAGTCCAAGGCCCTCGGCGTCGCCATCGACAACTACACGATCATGCCGTTCGACTTCGGCGGCGGCGCGGACATGTACGCCAGCACCGTCAGCGCCGCCGAGGGACTCAAGAACGTCCTGAAGACCGCCTGGGGCTGGAACGACGCCACCGCCTACGGCCACATGGGCATCTCCGGCATGAACGGACTGTCCGACCAGCAGGAGGTCACCAGCCCCGCGACCTGGACGTCGATCCGTGACTGGGCCAAGTCCAAGGGGCTGACCCGGTTCGCCTACTGGGCGGTCAACCGCGACCGGCCCTGCCCCGGCGGCGGCGTCGTGGCCAACTGCAGCGGCATCGCCCAGACCACCTGGCAGTTCACCCAGATCACCGCCGGTTTCTGACCGTCGACCCACGCAACCGCGGCCGGCCCTGAGACCAGGGCCGGCCGCGGCCGTGTTCAGAGCTCGGTGAGGTTGGTCCCGCTCTCCGGCTCGAACAGGTGGATCAAGTCCGGTTCGAAGGCCAGCTCGAGGTCCTGGTGCTCCCGAGCCTGGGACCTGCCGTCCAGCCGGGTCACCAACTGGACCCGCCCGTCCTCGGCGAGCTTGCCGCTGAGCGCCTCCGCCAGGTGGTCGGACTTGACGGCCCCCTCCGCCTCCCGGTCGATGTAGGCGTACTTCTCGGCGCCCAGCGACTCCAGAATGTCGACCCGACCGGTGAACATGAGACGCCGGTCCTGGTTGTGGACCATCCGGGCATCCTCGAACGCCTCCGGCCTGATCCCCATGACGATATGGCGGGGCGACCCGTTGCTCTCCAGCGCCCGCCGGGTCCGGTCGGTCAACGGGATGGTGCCCAGCAGGGTCTGGAGCCCGTCGGAGGTGACTTCGGCGGGCAGGAAGTTCATCGACGGCGAGCCGATGAACCCGGCCACGAACAGGTTCTTGGGATGCCCGTACAGGTCCTCGGGACTGCCGACCTGCTGGATCAGGCCCTTGCGCATGAGCACAATCCGGTCCCCCAGGGTCATCGCCTCGGTCTGGTCGTGCGTGACGTAGACCGTGGTGGTGCCGAGTTTGTTCTGCAGCCGCGAGATCATCGTGCGCATCTGCACCCGGAGCTTGGCATCGAGGTTCGACAGCGGCTCGTCCATCAGGAACGCCTTGGGGTCGCGCACGATGGCCCGGCCCATCGCGACCCGCTGCCGCTGCCCGCCGGACAGGCGCGCGGGCTTGCGGTCCAGGAACGACTCGATGTCCAGGATCCGCGCGACGTCCTCGATCTTCGCGCTCGCCTTGGCCTGGTCGACCCCGGCCAGCCGGAGCGGAAACCCGATGTTCTCCCGCACCGTCATGTGCGGATAGAGGGCGTAGGACTGGAACACCATGGCGATGTCCCGGTCGCGCGGGGCCCGCTCGTTCATCCGCTCGCCGTCGATGAGCAACTCGCCGCTGGAGATGTCCTCCAGGCCGGCGATCATGTTGAGCGTGGTCGACTTCCCGCAGCCCGAGGGCCCGACCAGGATGACGAACTCCCCGTCGGCGATGGTCAGGTCGAACTCGTCGACCGCGGTGGTGCCGTCGGGGTAACGCTTGGTCACCCCGTTGAGCGCGATTTCAGCCACGGGTCATCCCTTCACAGCTCCGGAGGTCAGGCCGGAGACGATCCGGCGCTGGAAGAACAGCACGAAAAGCACGATCGGGATCGTGATGATCACTGCGGCGGCGGCGATGGACCCGGTCGGGTCCTCGAACTGCGAGCTGCCGGTGAAGAACGAGATCGTCGCCGGCGCCGTCCGCGCGGCGCTGGAGGACGTCAGCGAAATCGCGAACAGGAAGTCGTTCCAGCAGACGATGAACGCCAAGATCGCGGTGGTGACCACCCCGGGCGCGGCCAGCGGTGCGATGACCAGCCGGAACGCCTGGACCGGGGTCGCGCCGTCCATCTTCGCGGCCTTCTCCAGATCCCACGGGATCTCCTTGAAGAAGTTGGCCAGAGTGAAGATGGTGAGCGGCAGCGCGAAGGTGATGTACGGCAGGATCAGGCCGAGCCAGGTGTTGAACAGTCCCAGGCTCCGCTCGATCTGAAACAGCGGGGTGACCAGTGAGATCTGCGGGAACATCGAGATCAGCAGCGAGATCCCGAGCACCAGGTTCCTCCCGGGGAACTGCAGTCTGGCCACCGCGTAGGCGGCCATGGTGCCGATCACGATCGCGACGGCCGTGGAGATCAGCCCGATGCCGATCGAGTTGACCAGTCCGCGCACGAAGTCGTCGTTGTCGAAGATGCCGCGATAGTTGGCCCACGTCCACTTGCGCGGGATGAACGAGCCGTCGGTGATGGAGCCCGGGTCCTTGAAGGACAACGAGACGATCCACAGCACCGGGATCAGCGCGTACAGCACCACGATCAGGTTGATGAAGCCCCAGCGGGTCCGGCTGGCCATCAGCGCTTTCCTCCCGGGTCCTGGCCGGGCGCGCTCGCGCCGAGCCCCTTGACGAAGATCAGCGCGATGATCGCGACGATCAGGAAGATCAGCACCGACATGGTCGAGCCGATGCCGAGATTCAGGCCGCCGATCAGGTTGTGGTAGGCGATGACCGAGACCGAGCTGGTGTCCTGCGCCCCGTTGGTCAGCACGTAGATGTTGTCGAAGATGCGGAAGGCGTCCAGCATCCGGAACAGCAGCGCGGCCACGATGGCCGGCTTCATCAACGGCAGAGTGATCATCGTGAAGCGCTGCCAGGCACTCGCCCCGTCCATCGACGCCGCCTTCAGCGCGTCCTCCGACACCAACGCCAGCCCGGCCATGAGCAGCAACGCCATGAACGGCGTGGTCTTCCACACCTCGGCCAGGATGATGATCCCGATCGCCGGCCAGTGCTCGGTGAGCGGCGCGTTCCCGGCCGGCAGCATCGCGGCGAGCCAGCCGGTGCCCGGTGTCCAGGCGTACTTCCAGCCGTAGGCCGCCGCGACCGTGACGATGCCGTAGGGGATGAGCACAACGGTGCGGACCAGGCCCCTGGTCAGCAACGTCCGGTACATCACCACTGCGATGGCCATCCCGAGCACCAGCTCGATGACGACGCTCACCAGCGTGATCAGCAGGGTCACACCCAGCGCGCTCCACCAGAAACCACTGGTCAGGACCGTGCCGTAGTTCTCGACCCCGATCCAGGCCCGGCGATCGGGGAAACGCAGGTCATAACGCTGGAGCGACAGCAGGAACGAGTAGACGATCGGCCAGCCGGTCACCAGCAGCATCACGATCGCGGCCGGCGCGCACAGCCACCAGGCGAGCCTGCGCTCCGACCGGCGGCCCTCGCTGAGCGCGGCCTTGGCGGACTTGGTCAGCACGGTCATGGCAGAACCCCCTTGCTCTGCAACGCGTCCGAGATCAGATCGCGCAGGGTCTTGAGCGTGCTCGGCGGGTTGATCGCCGACGGCGGCGACAGCGTCACCGCCGTCACGGTCGAGACGTTCTGGTAGGTCGGCGTCTTGGGCCGCGGTGCCGCCGTCTTGAGGGCGTCCAGGATGGCCTGCCGCATCGGATAGGTCTTGGCCATGCCCTCGGCCTGGTAGACCGCCTCGATCGTCGGCGGCAGGCCGTCCTTGGTGGCCGCGATGCGCTGGCTCTCGGCGTCCCGCAGGCACAACGTCGCCTTGAAGGACTCCCCAGGATGCTTGGAGTAGCTGCTGACGGCGAAGTTCGCGCCGCCCAGCGGTGAGCGCCCCATCCCGGTGATTCCGGGGAAGGCCGCCCATTTGAAGTTCTTCACCAGGTCCGGCTTGTTGGCGACCATGGAGGCGTAGACGAACGGATAGTTCAGCTCGTAGGCCGCACGGCCGGACTCCACGGCCAGCCGGGCGTCGTCCTCCTTGGTGTTGGACAGCGACGGATCCGCGGCCTTGGACCGGGCGAAGTCACGCATCACCTGCAGGGCCTTGAGCCCGGGTTCGCCGAGCTCGACCTGCTCGCCGTTCTTGCTGAGGATGCTGCCGCCGGCCGAGGCGACCAGGCTGTTGAACCACACCATCAGGCCCTCGTACTGCGCGCCGGTGACCTCGCCGTAGTGCGGTTTGCCCGCTGCGGCCAGCTTCGCCGACGCCTCCATCAGCCCGGTCCAGGTGCTCGGCGGGTCCGGAAGCAGATCCGAGCGGTACCAGAGGAGCTGCACATTGGTGTTGTAGGGCGCGGCATAGAGCTTGCCCTTCCACACCGCCGTGTCGATCGGCAGCGCCAGGGTCCCCTTGCGGGCCTGCTCGGCGTTGTCCCCGGTCCACTCGCGGATCCACTGGGCCTCCGCGAGCTCCGCGGTCCAGGTGACGTCCAGACCCAGGATGTCCAGGCCCGAGTCACCTGCGGCGAGGCGCCGTACCAGTTGCTCCCGCTGGTCGTCCGCGCCCCGTGGAAGCGTGTTGAGCACGATCCTGTACCGGCGCTCGGCCATCGCGTTGCAGCGCTTGACGATCGCCGCCATGTTCTCCTGCGGCGCGTTGTAGAGATTGATCTCCGGCGTGCCCGCTGAGGAGCCCGAGCCGCATCCGGACAGACCCAGCACGACCACCGCCCCGACGGACACGGCGGCGCGTCTCCGGCTCAAGACCTGCCTGTTCCCCATTCGGCCGTCTCCCCTGAAAGCCCAATACTGCTAGGCAGACCCCTACCCAAAGATCACTTAGAGAGTTCAAGTGAACATAAAGAGTCACCATGGGTTTGGGGATGGGGGCGGAAATCTGCTGGTCGGGGATCGGTAGACTCAGGGCACGTGACTGCCAAACCTCGCATCCCGAACGTCCTCGCCGCCCGCTACGCCTCGCCCGAGCTCGCGACCCTCTGGTCCCCCGAGCACAAAGTGGTGCTCGAACGCCGGTTGTGGCTCGCGGTCCTGACCGCCCAGGCCGATCTCGGGATCGAGGTGCCCGCCGGGGTGATCGCCGACTACGCGCGGGTCGTCGAGCAGGTCGACCTCGCCTCCATCGCCGAGCGCGAGAAGATCAGCCGGCATGACGTGAAGGCCCGGATCGAGGAGTTCAACGCCCTTGCCGGGCACGAGCACGTACACAAGGGCATGACCTCGCGGGATCTCACCGAGAACGTCGAGCAGTTGCAGATCCGGCTGTCGCTGGAGCTCGCCCGGGACCGTACGGTCGCCGTGCTCGTCCGGCTCGGCACCCTGGCCGGGCAGTACGCCGAGCTGGTCATGACGGGCCGGTCGCACAACGTCGCCGCCCAGGCCACCACGCTCGGGAAGCGGTTCGCCTCGGCGGCCGACGAGCTCCTCGTCGGGTTCGAGCGGCTCAGCGACCTGATCGAGCGTTACCCGCTGCGCGGGATCAAGGGCCCGGTCGGCACCGCCCAGGACATGCTCGACCTGCTCGGCGGGGACTCCGCCCGGCTCGGCTCGCTCGAGCAGCGGGTCGCCGCCCACCTCGGGTTCACCCGGACCTTCGACTCCGTCGGGCAGGTCTACCCGCGGTCGCTGGACTTCGACGTCCTCACCGCGCTGGTCCAGCTCGCCGCCGCTCCGTCGTCGCTCGCCAAGACGATCCGGCTGATGGCCGGGCTCGAACTGGTCACCGAGGGCTTCCAGGAGGGCCAGGTCGGCTCGTCCGCGATGCCGCACAAGATGAACCCCCGCTCGTGCGAGCGCGTCAACGGCCTCGCGGTGATCCTTCGCGGTTACGCCTCGATGACCGGGGAGCTCGCCGGCGACCAGTGGAACGAGGGCGACGTGTCCTGTTCGGTCGTCCGCCGGGTCGCCCTGCCCGACGCGTTCTTCGCCTTCGACGGCCTGCTCGAGACGTTCCTGACCGTCCTGGAGGAGTTCGGCGCGTTCCCCGCCGTGGTCTCCCGTGAGCTCGATCGCTATCTGCCGTTCCTGGCCACCACCAAGGTCCTCATGGCGGCGGTCAAGGCCGGCGTCGGCCGCGAGCTCGCCCATGAGGTCATCAAGGAGCACGCCGTCGCCTCGGCCCTGGCGATGCGCGAGCAGGGCACCGCCGGCAACCAGCTCCTGGACCGCCTCGCCGCCGACCCGCGCCTTCCCCTGGACCGTCCGGCCCTGGAGGCCCTGATGGCCGACCGGCTCTCCTTCACCGGAGCCGCCGCCGCCCAGATAGCCGCCGTGACGACCCGCGTCGACGCCGTCGCCGAGCAGTACCCGGCCGCGGCCGGGTATGCTCCGGGCGCGATTGTCTGAGCAATCCTGCTGCCGGAACGGGCCGTGGGTGTCAAAGTCAGATCTGCCGATCGAATCGGGATATAGATATTTCCTACAGGATTAATAGGATTTAGCAATCCCCCCATCCACCCGATCTGTGCGGGACAATCGGGACATGGGATTGCGCGAGGTCTGGCCAGGAGAGGCCTATCCGCTCGGCGCCACCTGGAACGGGAGCGGCACCAACTTCGCGCTCTTCTCCGAGGTGGCCCAGCGGGTCGAGCTCTGCCTGTTCACCAGGGACGGCGAAGAACGGCTCCAACTCCCCGAGTCCGACGGGTTCGTGTGGCACGGCTATCTGCCCGGCGTGGGTCCCGGGCAGCTGTACGGCTACCGCGTGAGCGGGCCGTACAAGCCGAGGAGGGGCAACCGCTGCGACCCGAGCAAGCTGTTGCTCGACCCCTACGGCAAGGCGTTCGCCGGCGACGTCCAGTGGCACCCGTCGCTGTTCTCCTACGAGGTCCACGACCCCGACCGGCGCAACACCGATGACAGCGCCCCGTACATGCCGAAGACCGTGGTCATCAACCCGTTCTTCGACTGGGGCGACGACCGTGCGCCGCGCACCCCCTACCACCAGACCGTGATCTACGAGGCTCACGTCAAGGGGCTCACCAAGCTGCACCCGGCGATTCCCGAGGCCCAGCGCGGAACCTACGCGGGCCTCGCCCATCCGGCGATGATCGACCATCTGCTGGACCTCGGGATCACCGCGATCGAGCTGCTGCCGGTGCACCAGAACGTCCCCGAGCACGCTTTTGTGGCCCGCGGCCTCACCAACTACTGGGGCTACAACACGATCGGCTTTCTGGCCCCGCAGAACACCTACAGCTCCTCCGGGCAGCACGGCGAGCAGGTGCTGGAGTTCAAGGCGATGGTACGCGCCCTGCACGCGGCCGGCATCGAGGTCATCCTCGACGTCGTCTACAACCACACGGCCGAAGGCGACCACCTCGGGCCGACCCTCGCCTACCGGGGCATCGACAACGCGGCGTACTACCGGCTGCGCGACGACGACAAGCGCTACCACCTCGACTACACCGGGTGCGGCAACTCCCTCAACGTCCGCAGTCCCCACGCGCTGCAGCTCATCATGGACTCGCTGCGTTACTGGGTGCTGGAGATGCACGTCGACGGGTTCCGGTTCGACCTCGCCTCGGCCCTGGCCCGCGAACTGCACGATGTGGACCGGCTGTCGGCCTTCTTCGACCTGGTCCAGCAGGACCCGGTGGTCTCCCAGGTCAAGCTGATCGCCGAGCCGTGGGACGTGGGCGAGGGCGGCTACCAGGTCGGCAACTTCCCGCCGCTGTGGACGGAGTGGAACGGGATGTACCGCGACGTCGTCCGGGACTTCTGGCGCGGCGAGTACGCCACCATGCCCGAGTTCGCCTCCCGGCTCACCGGGTCGGCCGACCTGTACGCCCACAACAACCGGCGGCCCGTCGCCTCGATCAACTTCGTGACCTGCCACGACGGGTTCACGCTGGCCGACCTGGTGTCCTACGAGCACAAGCGCAACGAGGCCAACGGGGAGAACAACCGGGACGGCACCAACGACAACCGGTCCTGGAACTGCGGGATCGAGGGTCCGGTCGAGGATCCAAAGATCAACGAGCTGCGGACCCGGCAGCGGCGCAACCTGCTCGCCACCCTGTTCCTGTCCCAGGGCGTCCCCATGCTGACCGCGGGAGACGAGCTGGGCCGGACCCAGCACGGCAACAACAACGCGTTCTGCCAGGACAACGAGATCTCCTGGGTGCGCTGGGACGTCGAGGGGGACCTGGAGTTCGTGCAGCGGCTCACCCAGTTGCGGCGCGACCACCCGGTGCTGCGGCGGCGGCGGTTCTTCGACGGCGAGAGCGACATCGCGTGGCTCACCCCGGCCGGGGAGAAGATGACCGACGGCGACTGGAACACCGGTTATGCCAAGTCGCTGACGATCTTCCTCAACGGTGAGGGGATCACCGAGCCGGACCCGCACGGCCGGCGGGTCCGGGACGACTCCTTCCTGCTGCTGATCAACGCCTACGCGGAGGAGCTCGGCTTCCGCTTGCCCGGCCGCGAGTACGGCGAGCACTGGAAGGCCGTCCTCGACACGTCCGAGAGCGAACGCGACCTCCTGAGCGCCGTCCAGGAGATCCCGATGGAGGGCCGCTCGATGCTGCTGCTCAAGCGGATGGGCATCTCGGCGAAGTGAATCCTGCCAGTCATCTGATGGTCACTCCTTCTGCGATTTTCACTGTCTGTGCGCGAGTGAGCTGGGTGGCGCTGACGTAGATCACCAAGCCGGGCTCGGGTTGCCAGACGACCGCCTGTACGGTGTAGCCGGCCGTGGGGTGCACGGTCCTGGCCACAGCCTGGCCACGGGAGAGCGCCAGGTCCTCGGTCTCCACCAGGTACGGCGTGACGGTCCGGGTCACATCCCCGAGTGTCGCCGCGCCGGAGAACACTCTGATGATCACCGACCGCGGTTGGTCATTGGCGAGCCCGAGGCCATAGGACTGCTGCCAGAGTCGGGTTCCCGGCATGCGCGGGTCCGGGGGGAACTCGACGAACCCCATGACCTGCTTGGGGGGCCTGCCGAAGCCGATCTTCTCCGCGCCCGGCGGAAGGTGGCCGATGTGGATCCGGCCCTTGAGATCCGCCGGCTTGGGGGTCTGCGCGCTCACGGGCGGCTTCTGCACGTCCGGCTGGCTCCCGAGCGTCAGGGACACCGGGATCACGAGGGCGACGCCGGCCGTCGCAAGTCCGGCGAGCAGCATCGGGAAGGAGAAGGCGGGGCGGCGGCGGGGTCGCGGCGCGGTGATCCGGGCGATCAGGTCGTCGGGCAGCACCACGTCGCGTACTTCCTCGTCGACACAGGCTCTGACGAGGATCTCAAGTCGATCGTCGGCGATCATTACCGGCGGCTCCCCACGTGTTCAGCGACCGAGTCATCGATGAGCTCGATGGAGGTGCGCAGCGCCTTCATGGCGCGATGTGCCTGGCTCTTGACCGTGCCGACGGAGACACCCATCAGCGATGCGGTCTCCGCCTCGCTCAGGCCCTCCCAGTAGCGCAGGACCAGGACCGTCCGCTGTCCCTGTGGCAGCAGCATCAGGGCCCGGCGTACCGCGTCCCGTGTGACCACCTCGTCGAACGGGACATAGGTCCCCTCGTTCTCCTCGGCGAGCCGACCGAGCACCTCGGCCTTACGCCGGCTGCTTCGCCAGCCATCTCTGGCCGCGTTGACCAGGGACCGGCGCAGATACCATTCGGGATCCCCGTGCCGGACTAGCTTCGGCCACCGGGCATAGGCCCGCTCCAACACGCTCTGGAGCAGGTCCTCGGCCTGATGCCGGTCCCCCGTGATCGCGGTGGCGAACCGGAGCAGACCCACGCCCCGGGCCTCCACGAACCTGGTGAAGCCCACTTCACCCTCGTCCACTGCCCCTCCCTCACTGCCGTGTCACCCACTACACGAAACGTGGGAACAGATGGTTGTCATGCGAAAGCCCCCAGAACCTGGCGGTTCCGGGGGCCTGACGTCGGTCAAGATCAGCAGATGGCGGCTGATCTGTAGGAGTAACTGACCTCCGCGCCGAACAGCTTGTAGTGATTGCTCGAGTTCCGCTCGATGGACAGGCTTCGCCCGATCCCGAGGTAGGTCACCCAGCTGCCGGAGCCCTGGTTGTAGGAACCGGCCTTGCTCCGGGTGTTGTATCCGACATAGCCGTCGCTGCCCACCTTCGCCCAGGTCTGCCAAGCGGCGGTGGCGCTGGACGTCCCACTGCCGAAGACGCAGTCGATCTGTGAGGCGGCCAGCCGCTGGTCGGCCCACAGGATCCACTGCCAGAGACCGACGTAGTTGCTGCTGGAGTAGGAGCACCCGTTGCACAGGTCGGCCTCGTCGTTGAGGTCGTCCGTGGGTACGCCCGCACCGTCGACAAAGCGGCTGGCGGCACTGCGCTCGGCCGGCTCCGCGAGCGCCCGGAACGGCTTGGCCTTCTTGATCACGCGTAGCGCCGTCCGGGAGGCCTTGGCCTTGTCCGCAGGCAGGCTCTTCACCACCCTCAGCAGGCCCCGGACGTCCAGGGCATTCCGGGAGGCGACGGAGTAGTTGACGCCGTTGCGCTCCGTCCAGGTGGCGGTGAGGAGACCGGGTCCGAACTGGTCCGAACTGTCAGTGACCAGAACGCTGCGGTTGCCCGCCTTGCGCCGTTTCACCGTCGACTTGCTGACCACCCGGCCGGTCACCGTGGTGCCGGTCACCGGCCGCAGCGCTCCCACGCCGCGCAG
This sequence comes from Streptosporangiaceae bacterium, assembly GCA_039928335.1. Classification (GTDB taxonomy): domain Bacteria; phylum Actinomycetota; class Actinomycetes; order Streptosporangiales; family Streptosporangiaceae; genus Actinocorallia. The sequence continues at coordinate 12,499 of JBDSTJ010000665.1, forward strand.
CACGGACACGACGGTCTGGTTGCCGCGGAAGACCGCCTGGTCAATTTTGATCTTCTGTTTCGGATCAATGTCGGAACCCGCACTCCGCGAGAAGTTCTCGCTCGGCCTCAGCACGGGGGCGGTTTGGGTCACCGCGGACTTGGCGCCGGCGGCGAAGGACGGCGGATCGGCGTGCGCGGGCGCGGCCAACGAGACCGCCAGCACGGTGGAAGCCGCCAGCACGACCAGACGGGAAACTTTAAAGATCACCGGAACTCCCTTGCAGAACAGCTGAAACTGTCGTGTATCGAAGATCCTGGATCGGGTTGTCAAGATCAAGATTTATCACTGACCTGTGCTGGCCATGCCAGAAACCACCCACAGATGCTCATGTCAGTGACAAACCTTCACAGCCATACCGCTGGACAGCAGTTCCGGTTCCGGCGCGGGCCGCCGCTGGCTTCGGCTCCCGCCTCCCGGCCGCCCCGTGCACCTGGCCGCCCACCAGCGCCGGAGTCAGCTCAGGCACCGCTCACCCGCCGGTCCGGCTCAGAGCATCGAAGTTGTCCGAACGGGCCCGCCCGCGTCGGCCAGCGGGGCGAGTCGGTGCTCTCCGCACAGGATCCGTGCCGCTCCGGGGAGATCGATGTCACGCTCGGCACCCGAGACCAGGCCAACTTCGGCCAGCATTTTCCCACGATCAGACCTGACCGCAATGGGGACACCCGAGCGGCTCGCCGCTGAACGGCCTGCCCCAGTCCACACCAACCTCCGATGGCTATCTTGGGTAGATGGATCTGCCGATCAGTGCGCCGCTCTCGCCGATGCTCGCCAAGGCCGTCAAAGCCATGCCCCAGGGCGACCTGCTCTACGAGCCCAAATGGGACGGGTTCCGGTGCATCATCTTCCGCGACGGCGACGAGGTGGAGCTGTCCAGCCGGGGCGAGAAGCCGCTCACCCGCTACTTCCCCGACCTGGTCGAGGTCGTCAAGCGCGAGGTGCCGGAACGCTGCGTCGTGGACGGCGAGATCATCATCCGCACCGGCCAGGTACTCGACTTCGACAAACTCTCCCAGCGCATCCACCCCGCCGCCTCCCGGGTGAAACTGCTGGCCGAGACGATCCCGGCCTCGTTCGTCGCCTTCGACCTGCTGGCCCTCGGCGACGAGTCGCTGCTGGAGCTGCCGTTCTCCGAACGCCGGGCCCGCCTCGCGACCGCCCTCGCCGATGCGAAACCGCCGATCCACCTCACCCAGGTGACCGAGTCATACGACCTGGCCCTGCAGTGGTTCGACCAGTTCGAAGGGGCCGGCCTCGACGGTGTGATCGCCAAGCCCAGGGCCGCGGCCTACGAGCCGGACAAGCGCGTGATGTTCAAGGTCAAGCACGAGCGCACCGCCGACTGCGTCGTGGCGGGTTTCCGCTGGCACAAGAGCGGCCCGATCGTCGGCTCCCTGCTCCTCGGCCTCCACAACGACGAGGGTCAGCTCCAGCACGTGGGCGTCGCGGCCTCGTTCACGATGGCCCGCCGCGCCGAGCTGGTCGAGGAGCTCGAGCCCTACCGGATGTCCGACCTCACCGAACACCCGTGGTCGCAGTGGGCCGCCCAGAGCGAGGCCACGACCGACCGCATGCCCGGGGCGGTCTCCCGCTGGACCGGCAAGAAGGACCTGTCC
>JBDSTJ010000666.1:0-3944 GCA_039928335.1 Streptosporangiaceae bacterium
GTGCCGGAGCTGGTGAAGGCCCTCACCGAGTTGGGTCGCCCGGACATCATGATCGTGGTCGGCGGCGTCATACCGCCGCAGGACTTCGACGAGCTCCGCGCCGCCGGGGCCTCGGCGATCTTCGGGCCGGGCACCGTCCTCGCCGAGGCCGCCCTCGACCTGATGAAGGAGCTGTCCGCCCGCCTCGGCCATGCCTGACCCGGCCCCGATCTGTGTGAGCCTGTCCCTGTGAATCTCGACGACTATGTCAAAGGCGTGCGTGCGGGTGACCGAGGGTGGGTCGCCCGCGCGATCACGCTGGTGGAGTCCACCCGGCAGGACCATCGCGATCTGGCCCAACGGCTGCTGGTGGAGTTGGTCCCGCACGCCGGGAAGGCGCGCCGGATCGGCATCACCGGCGTCCCCGGCGTGGGGAAGTCGACCTTCATCGACGCGCTGGGCACCCGGCTGACGGCCCAGGGCCACCGGGTCGCGGTCCTGGCCGTCGATCCCTCCTCGACCCGCACGGGCGGCTCGATCCTCGGCGACAAGACCCGGATGAACCGGCTGGCCGCCGACCCGCACGCCTTCATCCGCCCGTCGCCCACCGCGGGAACGCTGGGCGGGGTGGCCAAGGCGACCCGGGAGGCCATGGTCGTCATGGAGGCCGCCGGTTATGACGTCGTCCTCGTCGAGACCGTCGGCGTCGGCCAGTCCGAGACCACGGTCGCCCAGATGGTCGACACCTTCCTGTTCCTCACTCTCGCCCGCACCGGCGACCAGCTCCAGGGCATCAAGAAGGGCGTCCTGGAACTCGCCGACGTGATCGCGGTCAACAAGGCCGACGGCCCGCACGCCCTCGACGCCCACAAGGCCGCCCGCGAGCTCGCCGGTGCCCTCCGCCTGCTCCGTTCCGGCGCGGTCGTGCCCGTCCTGACCTGCAGCGCACTCGAAGGCCAGGGCCTCACCGAGGTCTGGGACCACCTGGTCGCCCACCAGGCGGCGCTGGAGTCGTCCGGCGAGCTCGCGGCCCGCCGCCGGGACCAGCAGGTCCGCTGGACCTGGGCCATGGTCCAGGACCGCCTCCTGATCTCCCTGCGCACCCATCCGGCCGTCCGGAGCCTGGTCCCCGAGCTCGAAACCCAGGTCTCCGAGGGGACCCTCACCCCGGCCCTCGCCGCCGACCGGATCCTCGCCGCCTTCGCCGAGCCGCGGTGATGACCGGCCTGCGCTCGATCACTGAGCGTGTTCGGGTGGGACATTGAGGCGTCAACCGGGGTCAATCGGGCATTGATCAGCGAAGTGGTGACGGCCCCCGCTCGGAGGGTTGACTTCGGGGCAGGATTTGCCCAGGCCCCCCAGCGGCCTGGCCGAATTGCGCCACGTGCCACGCATCGACCTGTAAGGATTGCCTACGGAGGTTGGCCGTGGCCATGAAGTTCAATCCATCGCGGGGCGCCAGTCTGGGTGTGGAGTGGGAACTCCAGCTCATCGACGCCGAGACCAAGCACCTGAGGCAGGATGCCCGGGAGGTCCTCGCCGCCGTGCCGGCTCTCAGCGAAGGCGGTTTCACCAAGGCGCGGCACGAGCTGATGGAATCCCAGATCGAACTGGTCACCGACCCCTGTTTCTCGGTCTCCGAGGCGCTGGCCGACCTGGCCGGGTCGGTACGGCTGCTGCGCGAGGCGACCGACCCGCGCGGGTTGCGGCTGGCCTGCACCGGCAGCCACGCCATCAGCGACTGGCGGGATGCGGTCATGGCGCCGATCGAGCGCTATGCCGAGCTCGTCCAGGAGATGCAGTGGCTGGCCCGCCGGATCCAGACGTTCGGGGTCCACGTCCACGTGGGGATCACCCACCAGGACAAGGCCATGCCGATCATCAACGCGCTGTCGGCCTACCTGCCGCACTTCCTGGCGCTCACGGCGTCGAGCCCGTTCTGGAACGGGCACGACACCGGGCTCGCCTCGAGCCGGTCCATCGTGTTCGGTTCGCTGCCGACCGCGGGCCCGCCGCACTCGCTCGGTGACTGGGCCGAGTTCGAGGGTTACATGGACACCCTGCTCAGAGCCGGGACGATCCGGTCTATCAAGGAGGTGTGGTGGGATATTCGCCCTCATCCTGACTTCGGGACCGTCGAGGTGCGGATGTTCGACGGGATCCCCACGCTCCGTGAAGTCGGGATGGTGACAGCGCTGTGTCAGAGCCTTGTCACCCTGTTTGAACAGCAAATCGACCGTGGATATGCGCTTCCACGCCCGACCGCGTGGGTTGTGCGCGACAATAAGTGGCGAGCGACCCGTTACGGGCTCGACGCCATCATCATCACCGATGACTCCGGGCGCACCGCGCCGCTCCGCGACGACCTGTATGAGCTGATCCGCGAACTCGAGCCCGTAGCCGACCGGCTGGGTTGCGCGGAAGAGCTCAAAGTGGCAGGCGACGTCCTCGAACACGGCGCCCCGTATGAGCGCCAGCGTGCGATCCGCGCAGAGGGCGGCAGCCTGGAGGACGTCGTGTCCGCGACGATCACTGAGTTCGACGAGAACAGATTCGTCGGCCCAATGGAGGTGGTCCATGCAGGGACCTGATACCCGACCCTCCGATAGTCCCATTGAATCGGCGCCCCCAGAAACGGGCGCGGCTGTCATGCCTGAGGGGGCGCACATGACGCAAGACGCCGGGGTGATGCCGGTACGGGAAAAACAACCGGTCGCAGGAGGTCTCCGGGCCCAACTGGAGACCTTCCTCGGCCTGCACACTGACGAGCTGGTGGATTTCCGGCGGGACCTGCACATGCACCCCGAGCTGGGGTTCGCTGAGTACCGGACGACGGCCAAGCTCGTCGAGCGGCTCAAGGAGGCCGGGCTCGACCCGGTCGTGCTGCCCGGCGGGACCGGCGTGATCTGTGACATCGGCCACGCCGACGGCCCGCTGGTCGGGCTGCGCGCCGACATCGACGCCCTGCCGCTGCAGGACGAGAAGACCGTCTCCTACGCCTCGACGGTGCCGGGGATCGCGCACGCCTGCGGCCATGACGTCCACACGGCGGTGGTGCTCGGCGCGGGGCTGTTCCTGGCCCGGCAGGCCGAGGCCGGGCTGCTGCCCGGCCGGGTCAGGCTGCTGTTCCAACCCGCGGAGGAGAACCCCGGCGGGGCGCTGGACGTGCTGGCCGCCGGCGGCCTGACCGGCGTCGACCGGGTCTTCGCGCTGCACTGCGAGCCCAAGTTCGAGGTCGGCCAGCTCGGTGTGCGGACCGGGGCGATCACCGCGGCCTGCGACAAGGTGTACGTCAAGGTGGCGGGCCCCGGCGGGCACACCGCCAGGCCGCACCTGACCGCCGACCTGGTCTACGCGCTGGCCAAGATCGTCACCGAGCTGCCGGCGGCGCTGTCCCGCCGGGTCGACCCTCGCTCCAGCCTGAGCCTGGTCTGGGGCCGGATGAACGCCGGGTCGGTCGCCAACGCCATCCCCGACGAGGGCCTGGCCGAGGGCACCGTCCGCTGTCTGGACGACGACGCCTGGCACCGCGCGCCCGACCTGATGCGGTCCCTGCTCCAGTCGGTCGCCGGGGCCTACGAGGTCGAGGCGACCCTGGAGTACGTACGGGGGGTCCCGCCGACGGTCAACGAGAAGGACAGCGTCCAGATGTTCAAGGACGCCGGCCGGATCGTGCTCGAGCACGGTCAGGTCGTCCCGGCCCCGCAGAGCCTGGGCGGCGACGACTTCGGCTGGTACCTGGAGGCCGTGCCCGGCGCTTACGGCCGCCTCGGTGTCCGCACCCCGGGCAAACCCGAGTACGACCTGCACCGCGGCGACTTCGACGTCGACGAGGGCTGCATTCCGGTGGGTGTGAGCATCCTCGCGGCCACCGTCATCACCGCCCTGTGCGAGGTCACCACCGGCAGGCTCGAGAACACCACGGCCTGAAGCCCTGAGTAGGGCCCCCGCACCCGCGGGGGCCC
>JBDSTJ010000667.1:0-16472 GCA_039928335.1 Streptosporangiaceae bacterium
GCCGGTCAGGCCCCGGGTCGCGCCGTCGAAGGACAGCGCCGCCTCCTCGTCGCCGCTGGCGACCTCGGGGTCGGTGCCGAGCACCTCGCGCACCATGTCGACGAAGACGTCGCGGTTGCGGGCGTCCCGGGTCGCGCTGGTCGCGCACACCCGGACCTTCTCGGCCCCGTGGAACTTGATCAGCTCGGCGTAGCCGCGCATCGCGGCGAAGGTGCGCTCCAGCGCCTCGGGGGCGAGCTCTCCGGTCTGGTCCACACCCTGACCGAGCCGTACGATCTCCATCTTGCGTTCGACGTCGGTCAGTTCTTCACCAATGTCGGCGATCAGCAGGCGGACCGAATTGGTCCCGCAGTCGACCGCGGCAACCCGCGTCGTCATCGCCCCTCCGGTTCTGTTGCTCCGTCCCCGAGCATCATGACATCCACACAGCACCCGGAGCGCCACCATTCGGGGAGTTCGTCCAGTGCTTCCCGCCCGAACGGGTTGGTTCCGGGGGCGGCGAGCTCGTGTGCGACGAGAGCGTGCAGGCACTTGACGCGCTCGGGCATCCCACCCGTGGTCTGCATGCCCTCGGGAAGTGGTTTCATGCCCTCCTCCGCCGCGGCCAGGTCACGGCGGGCCCGATAGTCCTCGTGGGCGGCCCGGTAGCACGCGGCCAGTTCGGGGTCGGTGGCCAGCCTGGCCTGCATCTCCCGCATCCGGCCGCGTTCCTCCAGGGTCCCGATGGCCGAGGCCGCCTTGGGGCAGGTGAGGTAGTACAGCGTCGGGAAGGGCGATCCGTCGGGCAGGTATGGGGCGGTCTCGATCACATCCGGCTGCCCGCACGGGCAGCGGTGGGCGACCCCGCGCACCCCCCGCGGCTCCCGGCCGAGCTGTGCGGTCACCGCCGCGAGATCCTCATCTTCCATCCGCGGCCTCCACCGACTTCCACAGGGTCTGGTACCACGGGGGGGCCTTGGGCTCACCGGACTGCTGGTCCTTGCGGCCCGCGCCGCCGCTGCCGTCCAGCTCGACGTAGCACTTCTCGCCCGGGTCGCAGAAGTGCAGCCTGCGCCGGGCCTCACCCTTGACATAGGCCGGCTCGCTCAGCCGTTCCTTCTTCCTGATCAGATCCTCGACCTGCCGCTGGGCCACGGTCTGGTCGCGGGTGAGGTCCTGGATCTCGTTGCGCTGCGCCACGTACTCCTTGATGGGGTAGGCGAGGCTCAGCGCGATCGCGCACATCACGACCGCGAGGATCGCCGCGCGGCTGGTGAGGTTGGGACGCGAACGACCCCCCGCCGGTTCGGGGCGGGGGGTCTTCGCCTCGGGCGGCTGGGTCATGCGTCCCAGTGGAACCGCGGGAAGGCGGCGGCGCCGGCGTACCGGGCGGCGTCGTCCAGCAGTTCCTCGATCCGCAGGAGCTGGTTGTACTTGGCGACACGGTCGCTGCGGGCCGGTGCGCCGGTCTTGATCTGGCCGCAGTTGGTCGCGACGGCCAGGTCGGCGATGGTGGTGTCCTCGGTCTCGCCGGACCGGTGGCTCATCATGCACTTGAAGCCGTTGTTGTGGGCGAGCGCCACCGCCTCGAGGGTCTCGGTCAGGGTGCCGATCTGGTTGACCTTGACCAGCAGTGCGTTGGCGGTGCCGGTCTTGACGCCGCGGGCCAGCCGTTCGGGGTTGGTGACGAACAGGTCGTCGCCGACGATCTGTACCTTGCCCCCGATCGCGTCGGTGAGTGCCTTCCAGCCGTCCCAGTCCTCCTCATCGAGCGGGTCCTCTAGGGACACGAGCGGGTAGGAGGCGACGAGGTCGGCGTAGTAGGCCGACATCTCCTCGGCGGACTTCTTGGCGCCCTCGAAGGTGTAGGTGCCGCCGGCGTGGAACTCGGTGGCCGCCACGTCGAGGGCGAGCGCGATGTCGCGGCCGGGGGTGAAGCCGGCCTTCTCGATCGCGACCAGGATCAGGTCGAGGGCCTCGCGGTTGCTGGGCAGGTCGGGGGCGAAACCGCCCTCGTCGCCGAGCCCGGTGTTGAGGCCCTTGCCCTTGAGCACGGACTTGAGCGCGTGGTAGGTCTCCGCGCCCCAGCGCAGCGCCTCGGTGAAGCTGGCCGCGCCGAGCGGCGCGATCATGAACTCCTGGATGTCCACGTTGGAGTCGGCGTGCGAGCCGCCGTTGAGGATGTTGAGCATCGGCACGGGCAGCACGTGCGCGTTGGGACCGCCGACGTAGCGGAACAGCGGCAGCTTGGCGGAGATGGCCGCGGCCTTGGCGACGGCGAGGCTCACCCCGAGGATGGCGTTGGCGCCGAGCTTGGACTTGTCCGGAGTGCCGTCGAGGTCGATCAGCACCTGGTCGATGATCCGCTGGTCGTCGGCGTCGTACCCGATCAGCTCCTGCGAGATCTCGTCCTCGACGGCCTGTACGGCGTTGAGCACGCCCTTGCCGCCGTAGCGCTCACCTCCGTCGCGGAGCTCCACGGCTTCGAACTGGCCGGTGGAGGCGCCGCTGGGGACCGCGGCGCGAGCCTCGGTGCCGTCCGCGAGCAGGATCTCGACCTCGACGGTGGGGTTGCCCCGGGAGTCGAGGATCTCCCGGGCGAGTACGGCGTCGATCGACGACACGGTGGGCTCCAATGCGCTCAAAGAACAGGCGAGGGGTTGCCTGCCGAGCCTACCGAAGCCCGGTCACGGGCCTGGCCTGGCACGCCGTGGAGTGCCGGCGCGGGTCGTGACAGAACCGTGTTCACTATTTCCTACCGATTAAGTTGCCTCACTGTGCGAGCTCTGGTCTACTTTTCATATCAAATCAGTCGAGAAAGTCGACTCGAGTGTGTAGGAGCAGGGAAATCATGGCGTTCAGCAGGAGAAAGGCCCTCGTGGCCGCCGCAGTACTGGTCATCGGACTGCCGGCGCTCGCCGCCTGCGGTGACGACTCCGGGGACGAGGCGTCGGCCGGCGGCGGCAAGAAGACCACGGTCACGCTCGGCTACTTCCCGAACATCACCCACGCCACCGCGCTCGTCGGTGTCAACAAGGGGATCTTCGCCCAGAAGCTCGGCGCGGACGTCGACTTCAAGTCGACCACCTTCAACGCCGGCCCGGCCGCGATCGAGGCGCTGTTCGCCAAGGGCATCGACGCCACCTTCGTCGGCCCGAACCCGGCCATCAACGCCTGGGCCAAGTCCAAGGGCCAGGCCATCAAGATCATCGCAGGCGCGGCCTCGGGCGGCGTCTCCTTCGTGGTGAACCCGAAGAAGATCAAGAGCCTGGACGACCTCAAGGGCAAGAAGATCGCGACACCGCAGCTCGGCAACACCCAGGACGTGGCGCTGCGCTACTACCTGAAGAAGGAGAAGAACCTCACCGCCAACAAGGACGGCTCCGGCGACGTGACGGTCGTCCCGCAGGAGAACGCCCAGACCATCGAGACCTTCGCGTCCGGTGCGATCGACGGCGCGTGGGTGCCCGAGCCCTTCGCTTCCCGGCTGATCCTGGAGAGCGGCGGCAAGAAGCTGATCGACGAGCGCGACCTCTGGCCGAGCAAGCAGTTCGTGATCACGCACCTGATCGTGCGCCAGGAGTTCGCCAAGGAGCACCCGGACCTGGTCAAGAAGCTGGTCGAGGCGACCGTGGAGTCCACCGCCTACCTCAACGACCACCAGGCCGACGCCAAGAAGATCGTGAACGACCAGATCACCGCGCTCACCCAGAAGGCGATCAAGCCCGAGGTCCTGGACGCGTCCTTCAAGGAGATCACCTTCACCAACGACCCGATCGCGAGCTCGCTCACCCAAGGTGCGGCGCACGCTCAGGAGATCGGTCTGCTGGACAAGGTCGACCTGAACGGGATCTACGACCTGTCCATTCTCAACGGGGTTCTCACGACGGCGGGAAAGCCGGAGGTCAGCGATAAATGACACAGGCCACTGAGGCCGCCGTCAGCCGGACCGCAGCAGCGGTCCGGCTTTCGGGCGTCTCCAAAGCATTCGGTTCCGGTTCCACGGCCCTGCTCGCCCTGGACAATGTCTCCCTCGACGTGGCGCCGGGCGAGTTCGTCTGCCTGCTCGGCGCCTCCGGCTGCGGCAAGAGCACCCTGCTCAACCTGGTCGCCGACCTCGACAAGGTCAGTGCGGGAAGGATCGACGTGGGCGGGAACCGGGTCGCCCTGATGTTCCAGGAGCCCGCGCTCTTCCCCTGGCTGACCGTCAGCGGCAACCTGGAACTGGCCCTGCGGATGCGCGGCGTGCCGCGCTCGCAGCGCAGGGGACGTGCCAGCGAGCTGCTCAAGTCCGTGCACCTGGGCGGCTTCGACAAGAAGCGCCCGCACCAGCTGTCCGGCGGCATGCGCCAGCGCGTCGCCCTGGCCAGGGCCCTCGCCCTGACGATCCCCGAGGAAGGTGCCGCAGACCGGGGCACCGTGCTGCTGATGGACGAGCCGTTCGGCGCGCTGGACGCGATGACCCGTGACCTGCTGCACGACGAGATCGAGCGGATCTGGCGCGAACGCAATCTCACCATCCTGTTCGTCACCCACAACGTGCGCGAGGCCGTCCGCCTGGGCGACCGGGTCGTGCTGCTGTCCAGCCGCCCCGGCCGGGTCATCGAGGACTTCCCGGTGGAGTTCGACCGCCCCCGGCGGATCGACTCCCCCGAGGTCTCCGGCCTGGCGGCCACCATCACCGACCGGCTCAAGGAAGAGGTCAGCCGTCATGGCTCTTGAGGAAGGCTCCGCCGCGCAGGCGGTGCGCGACCGCGCCGAGAACGCGGCGCTCAAGATCGAACGCCAGTTGGCCGGCCTGGATGCCCTGGAGCTGTCCGCCGCGGCCAGGAAGAGCGTGCCGGTCCGGGTCTGGTCGACGATCTGGCCGATGCTGGCGGCCATCGTGATCACGCTGGCGATCTGGGAGCTGGTGGTGCTCAGCGGCTGGAAGGAGCCGTGGGTCCTGCCCGGTCCGAGGCAGGTACTGCCGAAGTTCTGGGACTACCTGACCGACGGGAAGTTCTGGGACGCCGTGGCGCTGACCATGAAGCGTGCCGCAGTGGGCTTCGCGGTCGCGACCGCGGTCGGCGTGGTCCTGGGCCTGGCGGTGTCGAGCTCGCGGATCCTGCGCCGGGCGTTCGGTTCGCTGATCACCGGCCTGCAGACCATGCCGTCGATCGCGTGGTTCCCGTTCGCGATCCTGCTGTTCAAGCTGAGCGAGAGCGCGATCCTGTTCGTGGTGGTGCTGGGCGCGGCGCCGTCGATCGCCAACGGCCTGATCTCCGGGGTGGACTACATGCCGCCGATCCTGCGCCGGGCCGGCAAGGTCATGGGCCTGCGCAACATCAACCTCTACCGGTTCCTGATCATGCCGGCCTCGCTGCCCTCCTTCGTGGCCGGGCTCAAACAGGGCTGGGCGTTCGCCTGGCGCAGCCTGATGGCGGGCGAACTGCTGGTGATCATTGGCAACACCCAGTCGCTGGGCACCCTGCTGCACTACAACCGGGAGTTCAGCGACGCCGAGGGCATGATCGCGGTGATGTTGGTGATCCTGATCATCGGCATCCTGGTGGACCAGATCTTCGGGTTCGTCGACCGGACGATCCGGACCCGGTGGGGTCTCAACAGCTCGTCGGACTGAGCGAAGGCGAAGCGTGCACATCACCGCCCGCATCGAGTACGCGCTCAGAGCCCTGCTGGCCCTGGCTGCGGTCCAGCCCAGGGCCCTGACCTCCACCGCGCTCGCCGAGACCCAGCTGCTGCCCCTCACCTTCCTCCAGGCCATCCTCACCGAGCTGCGCCGGGCCGATCTGGTCGTGCTCAAGCGCGGACCGGAACGCGGTTACCGGCTCAACCGGCCGCCCGAAGAGATCACCGTGGGGCTGGTCATCCGGGTCCTGGACGGCACGCCCGCCGAATCCCGGGCCGCGCCCCCCGCGGGTGAGGCCTACGACTCGGTCCGGAGCCTGCGCCAGGTGTGGAAGGCCGCCGACACCGCGCTCCTGGACGTGATCGACGCGGTCAGCCTCGCCGACCTGCTCGACGGAAGTCTGCCTGAGCACGTGCGGGACCTCATCACCCGGGAATGATCGGCCGGGTGAGCACCCACCGACCGTCCGCACGGCCCGGAACCGGCTGGCCCGACGATCCGGCCACGCCGCAGACCCCGGTGGCCGGTGCCCCGCCGACGTGGTGGCCCTCGCGGCCGGGTGGGGCAGGGCCTTGACCCAGCGGTCCCGGTCCGCTGGGCGCCCCCGTGGGGCCCTGCCCGTCCCTGCCTCCGGCCCCCGCCGGAGTTCCCGCAGCCCTCCAGGCGTGCCTCCCGGAGGTGTTACGCACAGTGGGATGCCCAGGTCGGACGTTTGGTTCGCAATGATCGTCAGAATTTTCCCAACGTTGACCGGGCGGAGAACACCGCCAGTCGCCCGGTGTCACTGTGGACACTGTGGTATGGAACGATCTCCGTGCTCGGAACGTCTAGTCTCTGAGAAAGCGTTTTTACTGCTGGAGGCAGTTGATGGAAAGCAGAAATCCCGCGTTCCGCGACCTGGGACAGCGAGGCCGGAGTTACGGAACCGCGCCATCGCCTTCGTCCCAGGGCCTGCAGGATCCCTACGGCGCTCCGCCGTCCTACGCGCCGCCCGCGGTCGAAGATGGGATGACCCTGGACGACGTCGTCGTCCGCGGCTTCCTGAGCCTGGGTGTGCTGGTCGTCACCGGCGGCCTGGCCTGGGCGGCCGACGTCGGCTTCGGCGTGGCCATCGTCGCGATGCTGATCGGCTTCGGCATCTCCCTCTACATGAGCTTCAAGGGCAAGGCCAACGCCCCGCTCGTGCTGGGCTACGCGGCCGCCTACGGCGTCGCGGTCGGTGTGATCAGCCATGTCTACAACGACGCCTACAACGGCATCGTCGTCCAGGCGGTGATCGGCACGGTGCTGGCCTTCGCGGCCATGCTCACCGTCTACTCGCTGCGCATCATCCGGGTCACGCCCAAGCTCACCAAGTTCGTGATCGGCGCCGGCCTGGCCCTGCTGGGCCTGATGGTCCTCAACCTGGTCGTCGGCATCTTCAACGACGGCGGCATCGGCATCCGCACGGACTCGCCGATCGGCTGGCTGTTCAGCATCGTCGCGATCCTGGCCGGCTGCTTCTTCCTGCTGCTGGACTTCGACATGGTCGAGCAGGGCGTCAACCAGCGGCTCCCGCGAAGCTTCTCCTGGTACTGCGCGTTCGCGCTGACCTCCAGCCTCGTCTGGATCTACCTGGAGATCCTTCGTCTCCTGTCCTACTTCAGCGGCCGCGACTGACCCGGACCGCGAAAGGGGGCTTCCGGCCGGAAGCCCCCTTTGTCACGTCTGCGGGGTCAGCAGCCCCTGCGCCGCCGCTGCATCTCGTGCTCGTGCACGAGGGCCAGGGCATAGCCCCGGGAGATGCCGGCTTCGTCGGCGAGCCAGGTCGAGCGCTCCTCGGAGCGGAGGAACGAGGGCCCGTCATCGATGGTCTGGAACCACTCGGGGAGGTCACGTCCTGTGACGGTGGGAATGCGTGCGATGAGCTTGCTGTGAGTCTCCGGTGAGTGGGTCAGAGACATCGGCGCCTCCATGCGTGGAAGGGTTTTTCCTTGTTAGCGACTGTGCAACAGTCCTGTCCGTCTGGCAACCCCCAAACAGTCACCTCACCGTTATGGAATATCAATCAAGATCCGGTGGTGCGGACATGGCACGAAAAACCCCCCGATCCCGTACCCGGGACCGAGGGGTTTCAGACTGCGACTCAGTTCAGACGCTCAAGGATCATCGCCATGCCCTGGCCGCCACCGACGCACATGGTCTCGAGACCGAACTGCTTGTCGTGGAACTTCAGGCTGTTGATCAGGGTGCTGGTGATGCGGGCCCCGGTCATGCCGAACGGGTGCCCGACCGCGATCGCGCCACCGTTGACGTTGAGCTTGTCGAGGTCCAGGCCCAACTCGTCGGCGGACGGCAGGACCTGCGCGGCGAACGCCTCGTTGATCTCGGCGAGGTCGATGTCGTTGATGGTCATCCCGGCCAGGGCCAGGGCCTTCCTGGTCGCCTCGACCGGGCCGAGGCCCATGATCTCGGGAGACAGGCCGGAGACGCCGGTGGAGACGATCCGGGCCAGCGGGGTGATGCCCAGCTCGGCGGCCTTCACGTCGCTCATCACGATCACGGCGGCCGCGCCGTCGTTGAGCGCGCAGCAGTTGCCGGCCGTGACGGTGCCGTCGGGGCGGAAGACGGGCTTGAGCCCCGCGAGCGCCTCGTAGGTGGTGCCGGCCCGCGGACCGTCGTCGGCGGCGACGACGGTGCCGTCGGGGAGCGTCACCGGGGTGATGTCGTTGGCCCAGAAGCCGTTGGCGATGGCCTTCTCGGCAAGGTTTTGCGACCGCACGCCGAACTCGTCCTGGCGCTGCCGGGAGACACCCTTGAGCTGGGCGACGTTCTCGGCGGTCTGGCCCATCGCGATGTACACGTCGGGCAGTTCGCCGTCCTGGCGCGGGTCGTGCCAGACCGAGCCGCCCTCGGCGAGCTTGGCGCTGCGGGCCTCGGCGGGGTTGAACACCGGGTTCTTGGTGTCGGGCATGCCGTCACTGCTGCCGAACGCGAAGCCGCTCACGAGCTCGACGCCGGCCGAGACGATGACGTCGGCCTCGCCGGCCCGGATGGCGTGCATCGCCATCCGGGTGGTCTGCAGCGACGAGGAGCAGTACCGGGTGATGGTCGCGCCCGGGACGGTGTCCAGGCCCAGCAGGGTGGTGACGACGCGGCCCATGTTGTAGCCCTGGCGTCCGCCGGGCAGTCCGCAGCCCAGCAGCAGGTCGTCAATGGTGTTGGGGTCGAGCTGGGGGACCTTGGTCAGCGCGGCTTGGACCATGGACGCGGTGAGCTCGTCCGAGCGCAGGTCCTTGAGCGATCCCTTGAATGCGCGGCCGATCGGTGAACGGGCTGTTGCGACGATGACTGCCTCGGGCATGGGGCTTCCTTTCTCGGGGCCGTGCGACGAAGACGGCCGAAGTCGCGGGAGGTTGTTACCCGCGGGTACACCCCCGCAATCTAACTCTTCCGCCCTCGACGGTACACACCGGGTCCCGCGCGCCCCCGACCCGGGCTCACCGGAAAACACGGCGGGTCGCGCCGCCCTGATCCCTCCAGGCGCGCGACCCGCCGCAGGTCGGGAAGAACTCTCAGGAGTACATGCCCGGGACGGTGCCCCGGCCATCGCGCAGGGCGTGCAGCGCGCCGCGCTCGTCGCGCCAGACCCGCCAGCCCCGGACCGCACCGGTGTACCAGGCCGGCGGCGAACCGGGTACGGTCGAGCGCTTGCCCGCGGCCAGGTCGTAGGCGCACAGCGCCGCGATCGGGTAGAACCCGGCGGGCTGGCCGGTGATCTTGAGCTGGGGCGGGTCAACGGTGCAGAACGACCACGTGCGCAGGCCCTTGGCCTCGGCCGGCCTGGCCTGGCGGAGGTCGAAGGCGGCGCCGGCCCGGTCGCGGGAGAGGAAGCCGATCGAGGACAGGTCGGCGGGGAAGGACAGCCACCAGGCGGCGCCCTTGGGCGGGGTGGTCGCCGGGATCCGGACCTGGGAGAGGCCGGTCGCCGGGTCGAGCAGGGCGAAGCCGCCGTACCCGCCCTTGGAGGTCGTCTCCCGGGTGATCAGGGCGACGGACGGGTTGGCGCTGGGGTAGACCCGCAGCAGCGTGGGCCGGGCCCAGACCTGCCGGCCCCCGGCCAGGTCCAGGCCGAAGAAACCGAACGCCGACAGCTTCTTGCCCTTCCTGGTCTGGTAGGGGGCGATGTAGCCGAGCATCTTGTCGCCCACCGCGCCGAACGACCAGCCACCCGACAGGTTGACGCCCCTGCCGACGGCCCGCTCCACCGGGAAGGTCCACTGGGCCTTGCCCGTGGCGGCGTCCCGGGACTCCAGCGTCGGGTGCCTGGCCATCCGGAAGACCACGACCCTGGCGGCATCCGGCTGCTGCTGGACCTCGGCGATGCCGGGGATCTTCCAGAGGGCCCGGCCGGTCGCCTGGTCGAGGGCGACGAACCGGGCGGTCCTGCGGGCGGTGAACTCCGACAGGCACACGGCGGGGCCGCAGCGCACCGGGCCGAACGTCGAGTCGACCGGCCGAGTCCACTTCTGCGCGCCGGTCCTGGCGTCACGGGCCACCAGGGTGGCGTTCCATTTTCCGGTCTTCTGCGGCTCCAGGGCCACGACCAGGCCGTCGGTGACGGCCGGAGGCTGGACGCCCATCCCGGTCAGCCGGCCGACCATCGTCGCGGGTCTGGTCCACAGCCGCCTGCCGTTGGTGACGTCGTAGACGGCCGTCTCGAGGGTCCCGTCGGCCTTGAGACCGGTCACGGCGGTGACCCCGGTGCCGGTCACCGGTTTGCTCACCGCGTTGACGGCCGTGTCGGCCCAGCCGGTGTCGGCGGCCTCGGCGCCGTCCTCAGCGGGACCGCTCGAGCATCCGGCCACGAGCAGTGCCGAAACGAGCGCGGAAAGTAGCCGGGTGTGGCCGTGATGGGGCATGGTCGGGACTCCAGGGGGTTTCGTCCGGCGTCAGGCCACGCCGGGTGCGACCTCCGGCAGGACCGAGCCTTGGTTCTCGGGGTGTGTGGAACTCGCGCCGCGGTCCACCCTGCGCAGCAGGGCCGCCCAGCGTCCGCGGGGACCGCTCTCGCGACCCGCCACCTCCACGCCGGAGACCTCGGTGCCGGGTTCCTCGGCGGCCTCGGCGGCCGCCAGGTGGATGGGCAGGACTCCCTCGCCGCGACGGGGTTCGGTCACTGGCTCGAATCCCAGAGCGGCTGAAACCGAAGGTAGCATCGCCGCTGCTGCCGCGGAGTAACCTCGCGCAGACGGATGGTAACGATCCTCGGAGAAGTACTCGCCGGGCGCGCGGGCGAAGTCCCGGCCCAGCAGGTCGCCCAGGGAGACCGAGCGGCCGCCCGACTCCACCACCACGACCGTCTGGGCCGCGGCCAACTGCCGGCTGGTCCGCTGGGCGATCCAGCGCAGCGGCTGCATCACCGGCTTGACCGAGCCGAGGTCCGGGCAGGTGCCCACGATGACCTCGCAGCCGACGTCGCGCAGGCGGCGCACCGCGGACTCCAGGTAGCGGACCGACTCGGCGGCCGGCACCCGGGCGGTCACGTCGTTCGCCCCGATCATGATGCAGGCCACGTCCGGCGCGGCCGTCAGCGCCCGGGTCACCTGGTTTTCCAGCGCCTCGGACCGCGACCCCGAGATCGCCACGTTGGTCAGCCGTACCGGCCGGCAGGTGATCTGGGCCAGCCCGGCCGCCAGCAGGCGGGCAGCGGTCTCCTCAGGGACGCTGACGCCCACTCCGGCGGCGGTCGAGTCGCCGATCATCACGAACGAGATCGGCTCGCCACTGAATCCGGTGCCCTGGACACCGTCGGTCACCGGTGGCAGGTTCGTCGCGGAACCCTGAATTATCCTCTTGGCCAGCCTGGCCTCGACCACGAGCAGTCCGAAGGTCAGACCGCCCAGCGCGGTCAGCCCGCCGCCCCCGAATGCCGCGGCGGTCGCGATGCGACGCGCGGTCAGCGCACGGATCATCTGTTGCCTCCCCACTCCCTACCTGGGTTACCTTCGAATGGGGAACATATCCAGAGAGCATGTCGTAGATCGTGCGAAACACCGCACGAGCCAGCTGCGAAACAGGTTCTTTCACGGAGTTGTTCCCAGAAATCCACGCGCACAGACAAGGACGTCGCCGGTGCAGGTACATGACTCGTTGGTCTCGCTGATGGGGAACACCCCTTTGCTACGACTCCGGAAGGTGACCGAGGGCCTCCAGGGCCAGGTGATCGCCAAGGTGGAGTACTTCAATCCCGGCGGCTCCGTCAAGGACCGGATCGCGGTCCGGATGATCGATGCCGCGGAAGCCTCCGGCGCGCTGAAGCCGGGTGGCACGATCGTCGAGCCGACCTCCGGCAACACCGGGGTGGGGCTGGCCATCGTGGCCCAGGAGCGCGGCTACAAGTGCGTCTTCGTCGTGCCCGACAAGGTCGCCGCGGACAAGGTCAACGTGATGCGGGCCTACGGCGCGGAGGTCGTGGTCTGCCCGACCGCGGTCTCGCCCGAGCACCCCGACTCCTACTACTCGGTGTCCGACCGGCTCTCCCGTGAACTGCCCGGGGCGTGGAAGCCCGACCAGTACGCCAACCCCGAGAACCCTCGCTCCCACTATGAGACGACCGGTCCCGAGATCTGGGCGCAGACCGAGGGGAAGATCACACATTTCGTCGCGGGCGTCGGCACCGGCGGCACGATCTCCGGCGTCGGCCGCTACCTCAAGGAGGTCTCCGGCGGCACAGTGAAGATCATCGGAGCGGACCCCGAAGGCTCGGTCTACTCCGGTGGCTCCGGCCGGCCCTACCTGGTCGAGGGCGTCGGTGAGGACATCTGGCCCGACACCTACGACCGGACGGTCTGCGACGACATCATCGCGGTCTCCGACAAGGACTCCTTCTCGATGACCCGCAGGCTCGCCCGCGAGGAGGCCCTGCTGGTCGGCGGCTCCTGCGGGATGGCCGTCGTCGCCGCGCTGCGCGTCGCCGAGACCGCCGGCCCCGACGCGGTCGTCGTGGTCCTGCTCCCCGACGGCGGCCGCGGCTACCTGTCCAAGATCTTCAACGACGAGTGGCTGGCGTCCTACGGCTTCCTCGACGAGGGCGAGAGCACCGGCCGGGTCGGTGACGTCCTGGCGTTCAAGACCGAGGGCCTGCCGTCCTTCCTGCACATGCACCCCGAGGAGACCGTCGGGGAGGCGATCGAGGTGCTGCGCGAGTACGGCGTCTCCCAGATGCCGATCATCAAGCCGGGAGCCGGGCACCCGGACGTGATGGCCGCCGAGGTGATCGGCTCGGTCGTGGACCGGGAGCTGCTCGACGCCCTCTACGCCGGCCGGGCCATGCTCACCGACCCGCTGGAAAAGCACATGAGCACCCCGCTGCCGCACGTCGGCTCCGGCGAACCCGCCGCCGAACTGATGGCCGTACTGGACAAGTCCGACGCCGCGATCGTCCTCACCAACGGCAAGCCGACCGGCGTGGTCAGCCGCCAGGACCTGCTGCACTTCCTCGCCGCCCACGGCGGCACCACCAGCGTCGCCTCCCTGGCCCGAGGGGTGTAGTCCCAGGCAGCCGAATGCCCCTGCGACCGGGGAGGGTCGCAGGGGCATCGGCGTTCTGTCCTAGCGGTCGGCCAGCTCGAACTCGGGTTCGGGCTTGTGCGGCTCGACCCGGGAGTCGCCGCCGTGACCGGGCCACCAGGCCCAGTGACCGAGCAGGGCGGTGATGCCGGGCACCAGCAGCGACGACATCACGAACGCGGCCAGCAGGATGCCGATCGCGACGCCGAAGCCGAGCTGCTGCATCATCGCGACCGGGGCCAGCATCATCGCGGCGAAGGTGCCCGCGAGGATGAGGCCGGCGGCCGCGACCGTCGGGGCGCCGTGGTGGACCGCGCGTGCGGCGGCCTCCCGCGGTGAGTGGCCCTCCTGGGCCTCCTCCCGCAGCCGGGCGGTCATCAGGATGTTGTAGTCCGTGCCGATGGCCAGCACGAACAGGTACATGATGATCGGCAGCTGGAATGTGAGGCCGGGCTTGCCGCCGATCCCCTGGAAGACGTACACCGCGGAGCCGATGGTGGCGGCGAAGCCCAGGAGCACGGCCGGGACCAGGTAGAGCGGGGCGACGATGCTGCGCAGCTGCAGCGCCAGAATCAGCGCGATCAGCAGCGCGGCCACCGGAAGGATCACCGACAGGTCGCGGTTGTTGACGGTGTTGATGTCGGCGAAGATCGCCGTCTGCCCGCCGACGTAGGCCCGGGTGCCCTGGGGCGCGGCCTTGTGCACCGCGTCCCGCAGATCACCCTTGACCAGGTCGATCGAGTCGTTGGACATCGGGTTGGACTTCAGCAGCAGGTCGACCCGGACCACCGACTTGTCCTTGGCGCCGACGACCGCGTCGCGGACATCGCCGACGCCGGGCACGGACCCGGCGGCGGTGCGGAACTGGGTGACCTGCTCGGTGCTGACCGGCTGGCCGTTGCCCGACTTCAGGAAAACCTGGACCGGCGTGGTGAGACCGGGCGGGAAGCCCTTCTCCATGTCCTTGACGGCCTGCGCCGATTCGGTGTCCTGCGGAAAGCCGGCCTGAAAGTCGTAGTCGGCCTTGAACCCGGTGGCGCCGGCGGCCAGGGCCACCAGGAGTGCGCCGGAGCCGAGCGCGACCACCGCGGGACGCTTGCCGACGAACTGGCCGAGCTTGGCCGACAGCGCGCCCTTGGGCGTGGTCTTCCAGGCCTTGGACGGCCAGAAGACGGCGGAGCCGAGCAGTGAGACGAGCGCGGGGATCAGGGTGAGCGAGGTGACGGCCATCACGACCACCGCGATCGCCAGGGCCGGCCCCCAGGCGCTGAACACGCCGAACGTGGCGAGCAGCAGGACCAGGAAGGCGACGGCGACGGCGGCGGCGGCCGAGGAGATGACCTCGCCGACCTTCTCCACCGCATTGATCATCGCGGTCTTCTTGTCCTCGCCGGCCCGCAGCCGCTCCCGGAACCGGAACATCAGGAACAGGTAGTAGTCCGCCCCGATCCCGAACAGCACGATCAACACGATCGTGCTGAGGCTCTGGTCGGCGGAGAAGTCGAACACCCTGGACGCCAGGCCGATCAGCGAGGTCACGACCTGCATGGTCACGGTGATCACGATGATCGGCAGCAGCGCCGCGAGCGGGCCACGGAAGATCAGCAGGATCAGTCCGAGGATCAGCACGATGGTCGCGATGCCGACGATCTCGAAGGCCTTGTTGAAGGAGTCCTCGTTGTCGACGAACCCGGCCACATCACCGCCGACCTTGGCCTCGAGCCCGCTGCCCCGCAGCTGCTTGGGCAGCTGCACGCGCAGGTCCTTGACGGCCTCACCCTGCTTCTTCTGCGCCGACTCGTTCTGTCCCTGCATGGGCACCGAGATGACCTGGACCAGCTTGTTCTGCGCGACGAGCTGGGGACCGGTCACGATGGCGGTGACGCTCTCCGGCTTCGTCATCGCCTTGGCCGCGGCCTCCACCTTGGTGACGTCGCCCTGGGTCAGCGGCTGTCCGTCGGTGCGCTTGACCACAATGAGCGCGGACGCGTCCTCCTGCTGCGGGAACGCCGCCGACGCGATCTTCATTGCCTGTACGGACTCGTACTTGGAGGGCAGGAAGTCGCCCTGGTCCGCTTCGGTGGAGAGTTTGGGGGAGAAAGCGATAATGACGACAGCCGCGAGGAGCCACGCGACGATCGTCCACCACGGGTGCCTGACCACGGCGGCCCCGAGCCGTCCGAACATGAGGGTCTCTTCTCAATAGGGGGGAAATGGAACGCTCTCTAACGTTAGAGGGCATCAGGGACGTGCGGATCGGCCGGGATGGCGAACTCTGGTCTGCTACCTGTGGGTGAGAGGCTCCTCCTGGAGTAGGGGCGGTATTAACGTGGGGGGATGAGTAACCAGGGGTTCGAGACGCTGGCCATCCACGCCGGGCAGGAGCCCGACCCGGTCACCGGGGCGGTCGTACCGCCGATCTACCAGGTGTCCACCTACAAGCAGGACGGCATCGGCGGACTGCGCAACGGGTATGAGTACAGCCGGTCGGGCAATCCGACGCGCACCGCACTCGAGGAGTGCCTGGCCGCGATCGAGGGCGGCACCCGCGGGCTGGCATTCGCCTCCGGGCTGGCCGCCGAGGACACCGTGCTGCGCACGATCTGCAGGCCCGGCGACCACGTGCTGATCCCCGACGACGCCTACGGCGGCACCTACCGGCTCTTCGCCCAGGTGTACGAGCAGTGGGGCCTGGCCTACACGCCGGTCCCGCTGTCGGACGTCGCCGCCGTCCGCGCCGCGATGCGTCCCGAGACCAGGGCCGTGTGGGTGGAGACCCCCACCAACCCGCTGCTCAACATCGCCGACATCGCCGCGCTCGCCCAGGTCGCCCACGACGGCGGCGCGCTGCTCGTCGTCGACAACACCTTCGCCTCGCCCTACCTCCAGCAGCCGTTGGCGCTGGGCGCCGACATCGTCGTCCACTCCACCACCAAGTACATGGGCGGGCACAGCGACGTCATCGGCGGCGCGCTGGTCGCGGCCGACCCCGGCCTCGGCGACCGGCTGGCCTACCACCAGAACGCGATGGGTGCGGTGGCCGGGCCGTTCGACGCGTGGTTGACCCTGCGCGGGATCAAGACCCTGGGCGTGCGGATGGACCGGCACTGCACCAACGCCGCCAGGATCGCGGAGCTGCTGGTCCGGCACCCCAAGGTGGCGTCCGTGCTCTACCCGGGCCTGCCCGACCACCCCGGCCACGAGATCGCAAGCAAGCAGATGCGCCGCTTCGGCGGCATGATCTCCTTCCGGATGCGGACCGAGGCCGAGGCCGTTCGGGTGTGCGAGGCGACGAAGCTGTTCATCCTCG
>JBDSTJ010000668.1:0-9340 GCA_039928335.1 Streptosporangiaceae bacterium
GCACCCTCGCCGGCACCAGCTGCGCGCTCGACGACGTCGACGCGACCGGTGACGTGATCCCGGTCCGGCTGGTCGTCCCCGCGACGGTGAAGGACGGCACCATCGTCCTGACCGCGGTCGCCAGCGCCAAGGCCTCGGCTGCCAAGAACGCCAAGACGGTGACCAGGACCGTCAAGCACACGTTCACCGTCGCGGTCGTCACTCCGCCCGCCGGGACGACGACCACGACCAGCCCGCCGCCCAGCACGACCACGCCCCCCTACACCGGTCCCGCCGCCCAGACCGCCAACGCCGGGATCACCCCGGCCGACCAGACCGCGCTTCCCCAGATCGCGCCGTCGGCCACCGCGTCCGTCCCCGGCATCTACCCCCAACTGGCCGCCCAGAACGTCGCGGCGATCCGCGCCGACAACGGCTCCGACCAGCAGATGACCCAGTTGGCCAAGATCCAGGCCATCTGGCTCGCCGGGCTCCTCGCCGCCTTCAGCCTCCTGTTCAACCAGCTCCGCCCCCGCCGCGCCCTCGGCACCCACCGCCGCAGATCCCGGGGCACCTTCGCCCGCTGATCCTGGATCCCACCGTCCCCGCGGGCCCGGCCGGCACCGGCCCGAGATCCGAGGGAACGCCCGACCCCGATGCGGTCACACCGGGTTCGGGGCGGTGGTCGGCCCGGCAGGAGCGGAGTCAGGGTCCTGATCAGAGATTGACGAGGCTGTGGCAGGCGATGGCGGCTGCGGCGACGACGTTGAGGGAGTCAACGCCGCGGCCCATGGCGTCGGGGCTCATCGGGATGCAGACCGCCTCGTCCGCCTCGTTCAGCCAGTGGGAGGACAGGCCGTCGCCCTCGGAGCCCAGCAGCAGGGCGACCTTGTCCCCCATCGTCGCCTCGGGCAGCGGGACCGCGCCCTGATCGGGGGTCAGGGCCAGGAGCCGGAATCCGGCCCCACGGAGAGTCGCCAGGCCACCGTGCCAGTCGCCCATCCGCGCGTACGGGACGGCGAAAACAGCTCCCATGGAGACCTTCACCGACCGTCGGTACAGCGGATCAGCGCACCGGGGTGCCAGGACGATCGCGTCGATGCCCAGAGCCGCCGCGCACCTGAAGATCGCTCCGACGTTCGTGTGGTTCGTCAGATCCTCCAGCACGAGGATGCGACGAGGTGGTTGCTCGGACATGTCCGCCAGGACCAGGGCCGGCATGGTCGGCAGGGGCAGACGGCCCATGGCGGCCAGGGCACCGCGGTGGACGGCGAATCCGGTCAGCTCCTCGGCGGTGGCCTCCTCGACCACGTAGACGGGGGCGTCGACCCGGTCGATCAGGTCCGCCAGGATCTCGACCCATTTCCCGGTCATCAGCAGGGACCTGACCGGGTAGCCGGTCTCCATCGCCCGCTGGATGACCTTGGTCCCCTCCGCGATGAACAGGCCCTCCGCGGCCTCCTTGCTGGTGCGCAACTGCCCGTCGGTGAGCCGCAGGTAGTCGGCGAGCCGCAGGTCGGCGGGGTCGGACACGGAGATCAGTTGGGGCATCCGGCCAGTCTGCCACCGACCGGGGCCGCGGGAGTCAGGGCAGTTGCAGCTCCGCCACGATCGCCCGGTGGTCAGACCGGGGCAGGTCGTGCACGGTGTAGGACCGGACGGCCACGGCCTCGGACACCAGGATGTGATCGAGGGTCAGCGGCGGGCCGTGCTGGGTCACCCCCCAGGTCGGGTCGAGGCCCTGGCCGCGGCGGTCGGCCGCGTCGGCGTAGCCGCGGCCCAGCAGCGCCCGGAACCTGGCATGGTCGAACGTGGCGTTGAAGTCGCCCGCGAGGATCTGCACCGGCCCGGCACGGCGGGGTGCGGGCAGAGTGGACAGCACGTGCCGCCAGTCCCGGGAGTTGGTGCTGGAGATGGGCGGCAGGGGATGCACGGCCGTGAACTCGATCTTGCTTTCGCCGAGGGTCAGTGCCGCCCTGGGCTGGGCCATCGTGGTCCCGGGCAGCGGGGGCAGGATCGTGAGCGGGTGCCGCGAGTAGATCCCGGTCCCCTCCGCACCCCAGACCGGCGCGAGGACCTCATAGGGCAGTTCGGTCTGGAGCCCGGCCTCCTGGAGCCCGCTTCGCGCGTCCGGGGTGAACTCCTGCACGCTGAGCACGTCGGCCTTGCTGTCCCGGACGAGCCGGACGAGGGTTTCAGGATCTCCCAGGCCGAACTGCAGGTTCGCGCTGACGATCCGGGCGGTGGGGCCGGCCGCCGCAGGTTGGCCGCCGCCGAACTGGCGCGGCAGCACGGCGGACAGCAGGCCGGCCACGGCCAGGGTGGCCACAGCGGCCGCCCTGGGGCGGCGCAGGAGCAGCGCGGCGACGACGGGCAGTGGGGAGACGGCGGCGGCATAGGGGGTGAGGGAGATCAACGGGACCAAGACGAGGTCGAGCCCCGGGATCCGGTCCGCACCGGTCAGCCGGACCAGGGCCCACCCGCCCCAGGCGGCTGCACAGGTCCAGGCCGCGATGGTGCGCCAGGGGCGCTCCGATGCGGGCGCCGATGACAACGTTTCGGTCACAGATTCCCGGGCGGGCTGTTCCGCGCGTGCGATCACATCAGGTGTGACGTGCGGGGGCTTCGCAGAGTTGCCGATTCGGGGACCGGGAGGCCGGAAGCTCCGGCTTCGCAGTGCCTCCACATGCAAGAGAGCACTTACTTCGGAGGGTGCGGGAATACTCACCGAGCGTACCGAGCAGCGTAAACCTACCGACCAGTAATGTGAATAAATCATGACATGAGTGCCTGAGCTGCATGATCAGAGGTTTGAACACCTTTGTAACACCTCCAGGTTGGGACTAAAGTGCCTCCGACCAACGGAGCGTTCACCCCGAAGCGAGGCATGTGCTGTGAACGGACGTCCCCCCGGCGACAACCCGGGCGAAGGAGCCTACGGCTCCTCAGCGGAGTATCCGACCGCCGACAGCACCGACTGGTTCAGTCCACGTGCTGCAGCAGGCCCCTCGGAGAGCTCCGCCCAGAACAACCGCCCGGACGGATACCCCGCGGGCTTCCCCGCAGGCTCCTCCGGCCAGAACCCCACGCCCGGCTCGGGCGCCTACCCCGCCCAGCAGCCACCCGCCGACGCCGACGGCAGCCAGCCCGAGTGGTTCACCCCCCGCGCCCCCAGCCCCTATGGCTCCGGCGGTTTCACGGGAGCCTCCGACCCCGGCGGTGTCGGCTACGGCCCCGGCCAGGGCCCGGCGAGCTCTGGTTCGCACCAGGACGCCGGCTTCCTCGGCGCACCGGTCGGCTCGTCCGGCTCCGCGCCCACCTCGAACTCCTACGACCGGCCATTCCCGACCGGCCCCGGTCAGACCTCCGGGTCCTACGACAGCGGCGACGGCGGCTCCGGCGACTACAGCTACGGCGGCTCCGGCAGCTATGGCAGCAACAACCGCAAGAAACGCAAGAAGAGCGCACTGATCGGCCCGATCGCGGGCGCGGTCGGCCTGGCCCTGCTGCTGGGTGTGGCCGTCTACGCCTTCGCCAAGGACGGCGGCGGCAACTGCTCCGGTACGGCCATCACACTCAACGTCTCGGTCGCCCCGGAGATCCTTCCCGCCGTGCAGACCGCGGCCAAGTCCTTCACCGACTCCCAGCAGGCCGTCGGCGACAGCTGCGTCATCGCCAACGTGACCAAGGCCGACCCGGCGGCGGTCAAGACCGTGCTCGCCGGCGAGGGCCAGTCCGACGGCGTCACCAAGAAGCCCGACGTCTGGATCCCCGACACCTCGCTGTGGAGCGGCCTGACCAAGCTGATCAGTGACAAGTCCATCACCTCGACCGGCAAGTCGATTGCGACCACCCCGATCGTGGTGGCGGTGCCGCAGAGCCTGGCGGTGGAGCTCAAGGACACCGACGTCGCCACCAAGCCGTCGTGGGACAACCTGCTGAGCGCGGCCGGCGGCCTGCCGGGCGGCGCGGTCACCAAGAACCAGCTGATCTCGCCGAAGCTGCTCAACATGAAGGTCCTCAACCCCACCAGCACCGGGCCCGGCATGGCCGCCATCGCGATGCTGCGCACCCTGCTGCAGAGCGACCCGGCCGCGGACACGATCTTCACCGGCATCGTCCGGACGATCCGCGACCACACCTCGCCGAACCTCAAGGTGCAGTACTCCGCCTTCCACAAGGACGCGCGCGGCCGCTACCCGCTGCTGATCACGCCGGAGCAGAGTGTGGCGTACTACAACGCCAAGAAGACCAAGAACGCCGAGGGCGCGGTCGCGATCTACCCGGAGGAGGGACTGGTGAGCATGGACTATCCCGTGACGGTCACCACGAACGACTCCGCCAAGATCAAGGCCGCCGCGCTGCTCGAGACCGCACTGACCACGCCCGCCGCGGTCAAGGGCTACCAGGCGCTGGGCTTCCGCACCCCCGACCGCAAGGCCCCGGAGACCTTCAGCGAGAAGATCGGCCTCACCTCCAAGCGGATCCGCTCGCTGCCGGCCGGCGACCCCAAGGCGATCTACAAGGTCACCCAGGACTGGGAGAAGCTCTCCCTGGCCATCCGGATGCTGGCCGTGCTCGACGTCTCCGGCACGATGGTCGAGAAGCTGCCCGGATCGAACGTGACCCGGATGCAGGCCATCACCCAGATCGCGGCCAAGGGTCTGGCCCTGTTCCCGCCCGACACCGACCTGGGCATCTGGACCTTCTCCACCAATCTCGTCGGCAAGCAGGACTGGCGGGAGAACGTCCCGGTGGCCCCGCTCAACAAGCGCAACGGCTCGGTGCTCCAGCGGGACAAGGTCCTCACCGGGCTGGCGGCCATCAAGGCGCTCCCGACCGGCGACACCGGTCTGTACGACACGATCCTCGGCGCGTACCGGAGCATGAAGAAGAACTTTGCGGCCGACAAGATCAACACAGTCCTGGTGATGACGGACGGCGTGGGCAACGACGACAAGAACGGCATCTCCCTGGCCCAGCTCAACGCCACCCTCAAGAAGGAGATGGACCCGAACCGGCAGGTCCAGGTCGTCGTCATCAGCATCGGCTCGGACCAGAACGTGCTGCGCAAGCTGCAGTCGATCACCCGACCGACCGGAGGCGAGGCCTACGTGGCGAAGAACGCGGACGAGATCGCAAAGATCTTCCTCCAGGCGCTCTCCCGCCGCATGACCTGCAACGCCGCGACGGCCAAGTGCTAGGTGGATTGTGGTCGCGGGTATAGCCGGAAGCCTGCTGGCCGGGCCAAGAGTCCGTTAGCCTGTACGAAAAGATATGAAAAGGCCCCTGCTGCACGAAGTGGTGCGAGGGGCCTTTTCGGACGTACTAGTGTCAACCGGAGCCATGGGTCAGCCGTCTTCCTTGGAGGGAGGACGTCGGCCCCGTGGCCACGATGGAAGAAACCGTTGCAAGAAGGAGTTCGCGCACAGCCCCTCGCCGTCGAGGGTCTGGCGCGCACATGTCCCGCTGGAGGACTGCGGTGGCCGGTTGGCCGAGTATCGACGAACCCCGGCATGACGAGCCGATGCTAGACGACCCGACGTACCAGGATGGAGAGCTTGTACAAGCTCTCCAGACCCACCGTCCGGGCGCGCTGCCCCAGGTCTTCGACCGCTACGGACCGCAGCTCTTCGACTACTGCCACGCACTGCTGCGCGACGAGGCTGCGGCGGCGCTCGCGCTGCATGACACCCTCCTGGCCGCGGACGCGCACGCCGACCGGCTGCGCGAGCCCGGCGAACTGCGCGGCTGGCTGTACGCTCTGGCCAGGCGCCAGTGCCGGCGCATCCTGGGCGGACCGGACCGCCCCACCGTGCGGCAGGAGGCCCCCGAGGCTCCCGAGGACTTCGGCACCCCGCAGGAACGGCAGCGACAGTTCGACGCCCGCCGGATGGTGCACGGCGCGATGGCCAGACTCACCGGCCGCCAGCGCGAGTCCGTCGACCTGACGATCCGGCACGGCCTCACCGACACCGAGCTCGCCGGGGTCTTCGCGATCTCGCTGGAGGAGGCCGCGGCCCTGGCCGAGGGCTCCCGAGAGGACCTGGCCGACGCGGTCGAGGCGAAGGTCGGGCATCGCCGGATCTCCCTCAACAAGCTGATGAGCGTCCTGCCGATCGCGATGGCACCGGTCGACCTCGAACAGCGGGTCCTGGCCACCGCGATCGACCCGGCGCTCAGCGCGGAGCGGGCCGCGATCGCGGATCGAGCGCTGCCGTTCACGTCGACCGGCTGGCCGTCGGAGGACCCCGACCGGTCCGGGCACCGCGCCGCGCCCGCCAAGGCCGTCCGCACCGCCCCCGTGCCGCCCCTGGCCCCGCCGGTGGTCCCACCGCCCGTACTGCCCGCACTGTCTGTTCTGCCCGAGGCTGAGAAGGCCCCCTGGGACCTGCCCGCCGCGGACTTCGCGCCACCACTGCCCGAGCCGTCCTCGACCACCACCGTGCTGGACCCGGGGGTCTTCGACCAGCCTCCGCCGGACGACGACGTCCCGTTGCTGTCAGGCGCGGACGCCGTCGGCCGGACCGGCGCGCGGTCCGCCGCACGGGCCAACCGGGCCAAGCCGGACCGGCACGGGCTGTCCATGTGGGTACCGCTCGCCGCGGTCCTGTGCGTGGGTGTGATCGTGTTCAGCCTGTTCAAGCTGGTGCCGAGCATCGGCAGCAAGAGCGCGGGCTCCTCACCCTCCAACAGTCAGGGCGTCGACGTCGTCCCGTCCGACCAGGGCGACGAGGAGAACCCGGCCGTGACCCCGGACAAGGACAACAACAACGGCAAGCCGTCGCCGTCGACCTCGGTCTCGCCGTCGACCTCAGTGTCGCCGGGCGCCAGCCCGAGCACCTCGTCGTCGCCGTCGGTCAAGCCCAGCAAGTCCGCCAAGCCCAAGCCCGGCAGCGCGAGCGTGGCCGGCTGCACGATCGCTGCGGCGGCCACGTCCTGTTCGGCGTCGATCACGGCCGCCGGCGGCAAGGTCACCTGGAGCGCCAGCACCACCGGCAAGCTGCGGGGCAGCGGCCGAGGCACCCTCGCCGCCGGAGAGTCGGCCACTGTGACCATCTCCGTCGGCAAGGGCACCCCGTGCGTCGCCGGTTCAGGCCCGGTCTACTTCAGCCCCGGAGGCACCGCGATCGTCTCCTGGAACTGCCCGGTCGCCTCGAGCCCGCCGCCGGACGACGGCCCGTCGGAGCCGGCCACCCCGCCGGTCATTCCCTAGTACTTCCCCTCGTCGAGGATGCGGTGGGCCCGGTCGACCAGGATCGGGACCGCCGCGCCGATCTCGCCGAAGCCCTCGCCGACGGTGGCGTTCTGCAGGAACCGGGCGTGAATGCCGGCGATGACGACGGCGAGCTTGAAGCAACCGAACGCCACGTAGTAGTCGATGCCCGACACGTCGAACCCGGTCAGCGCGGCGTAGGTCTCGGTGAACTCGCGGCGGGTGGGGAAGCCGGGCGCGGCCGTGATGGTCGAGCCGACCGGCAACTGCGGCTCGCCCGTCTCGGCCCAGTACACGAGGGTCAGGCCCAGGTCGGCCAGCGGGTCGCCGAGGGTGGACATCTCCCAGTCCACGACCGCCGCGATCACCGGTTCCGGCTCCAGCCGCACCAGCGCGTTGTCGAGCCGGAAGTCGCCGTGGACCAGGCTGGACCGACTGCTCTGCGGGAGGCGTTCGGCAAGCCGTTCGACCAGCCGGTCGTATTCGGGCAGCTCGGCGGTCTTCGAGCGCTCCCACTGCTGACCCCAGCGCTTGAGCTGCCGCGCCAGATAGCCTTCCGGCCGCCCGAAGTCGCTCAGCCCGGCCGCGTCCACGTCCAGCAGGTGGATGGCCGCGAGCGTCTCGGCGAGCCTGGTGCTGACGTCCGTGGCCTGCTGCGGGGTGAGACCGGCGGCCTCCGCGTCCTCGAGCGTGCGCAGGATCCGGCCGTCGACCCAGTCCATCAGGTAGAACGGCGCACCCAGGACGCTCTCGTCGGTGCACAGCGCCAGCGGCTCGGGAACCGGGACCCCGCCGGCGGCCCACAGCCCCGACAGGACGCGGTACTCGCGGACCATGTCGTGAGCGGTCGGCAGCACGTGGCCGAGCGGCGGCCGCCTGGCCGCCACAGTCCGGTGCTCCAACTCGATCCGGTACGTCAGGTTGGACCGGCCGCCGGCGACCACTTCCGCCGCCACGATCTTGCCGGCGTCCGGCAGAGTGGCCGAAAGCCAACGGGATAGCTGGGCGAAGTCGAGACCGGGGACCGGTTCGGGGCTCACATCGAGGCTCATGAGCACCAATTAGAACGCGGCTCGGTTTCGTCCGTCCACCCGACCCACTGGTGAGACGCCCGAAACCCTGGATTCGGATCTCCTCCGGACGCGAGTGCGGGATTCGTGTAAAGACGTTCCTTCACGGGTACGGCGTCACTGGACTTTGCACCCACAAGTGGGCTACCAACGAACGACTACACCAATCCAGGGCAAAAGACGCCCGATTGGGGGGCACTCACCGTGGCTGACGCCTGGCTTCCCGGCGCAGGACGACTGCATTCCAAGGCGACAGATGGAGGTTCGATGAAAGGGGGCGCGCCGCGCGCCATCTGGTTCACCAGCGAGAACGACCCCCACCTCGTGTCGGCCCGCGCGGTCGCGCACACCCTCGATGCGGCCGGGACTCCGGCTCACCTGATCTGGAACCCCACCCGCGGGGAACTCCTCCAGCTCCTCCCGCCCACGCGGGCCGGCACCCTGCTGCGCAGCGACACCAACCCCGAACTCGACCGGGAGGGCCGGGTCTGCCTGCAGATCATGGTGGTCGGCTTCGCCCGCGCCCCGTTCACCCACGCCCCCCTGCGCGAACTCGACGCCGTCATGTGCTGGCTCGACGCCTGGGGGGTCCCGCGCCGCTGGCCGTCGGGCCCGCCGCTCGGACTGCCGCAGGCGTTCCAGTGCCCCAGGAACCGGCGGCAGTGGGCCCGCGGCGGGCACTTCGGGCAGTCCCAAGTGCCCGAGACCGAAGGTCCCAGCCCCGGCGCGATCGACATCCGGCGCATCACCGGGGTGGAGACTCCGGCCGCGGAGATCCCGCGCCCCAGGCTCGCCCAGGACACCGCCGTCCTGCCCGCGCGCAGGCCGCCCAGAGCGCTCGAGTCGGCCCCGGCACCGGCACGGACCAGCTTCTTAACCCAGCTCGGGGAAAAATTGATCCTGTTGTGATGCTCATCCCGTAATGTCATGAGTCATGAGCGGCCAGACCCCACCCGGCTGGTATCCCGATCCGTACGGGACCCCCGGGTTGCAGCGTTGGTGGGACGGTGGCAAGTGGAGCGAGTCCACCCAGCCCGCCGTCTCCCAGCCCAGTACCCCCACCCCCTGGACTCCC
>JBDSTJ010000669.1:0-6350 GCA_039928335.1 Streptosporangiaceae bacterium
CACACCCTGGGTGGCGTGCTTGTGCAGGTTGGAGGCCGCCTCGCTGACGGCCAGTGCGACCTGGCCGGCCCGGAACTCCTCGAAGCCGAGGCGTTCGGCCATCGCCACGGCCCGGTGCCGGACCCCGCCGACGGCGCTGGCCTCCTCGATGTGCTGCCAGACCGCCTCGTCGGCCACCGGTCCCGCGACCCAGCCTGTCACCTGGCCCACTTGGTCGCGGTCACCCGCGTGCCGGTGCCGACCTCGGTCCACAGGTCGAACTCGTCAACCAGCCGCCGGCTCCCGGACAGGCCGAGTCCCAGACCGGAACCGCTGGTCCAGCCGTCCCTCAGTGCCAGGTCGAGGTCGGGAATGCCGGGCCCGGAGTCCGAGAACATGATCCGCACGCCGTTGCGCCCGCTCGCGTTGGTGACCTGGGAGATCTGCGCGGTCCCGCCCCCGCCGTAGACCAGGGTGTTGCGGGCGAGCTCGCTCGCGGCGGTCACCACCTTGGTCTGCTCGACCAGCGACATGCCCGCCGCGATGGCCGCGGTCCGGCACCGCTGACGGACCCTGACCACGTCGTCACTGGAGACGATCGGGAACTCCTCCACGTCCCCGCCGCTCAAGGCTTCGCCAGGCGGCCCGCGAGCAGTTGAAGACCCTTCTCCAGGTCGAGCGCGGTGCGCACCCCGCCCAGGGACAGACCCAGCTCGACCAGAGTGATGGCCACCGCCGGCCGCATCCCGACCACGACCGTCTCGGCGTCCAGCAGCCGCGACATCGAGGCGATCGTGGACAGCATCCTGCCGATGAAGGAGTCGACGATCTCGACCGCGGTGATGTCGATCACGACGCCCCGGGCACCGTGGGCGACGATCCGGTCGGCCAGGTCCTCCTGCAGCGCAAGTACGGTCTGGTCCTGCAGGTCGATCTGGATCGACACAAGCAGGACCTCGCCCAGCTTGAGAATGGGAACGCGTTCCATCACCGCGCCGCCGTGCTGCTCACGTCGACGCCGAGCTGCCGCAGGGCGTGGACCAGCGCGTCGGCCAGCGTGGCCTTGGTCGTGATGTCCCCGAACTCGATGCCCAGTGCCACGATCGTCTGGGCGATCTGCGGCCTGATGCCCGACACGATGCACTCCGCGCCCATCAGGCGGGCCGCGACCACGGTCTTGAGCAGGTGCTGGGCCACCTCGGTGTCGACCGCGGGCACCCCGGTGATGTCGATGACGGCGTGCTGGGAGCCGGTGTCGACCAGGCCCTGCAGCAGCTTCTCCATCACGACCTGGGTGCGGGCGGAGTCGAGGGTGCCGACCAGCGGCACCGCGAGGATGCCCTCCCACAGCTTGACAACCGGGGTGGACAGCTCGAGCAGCTGCTCGGTCTGATCGGTGATGACCTTCTCACGGGCGATCGCGTAGGTCTCGAACGTGAACAGTCCGAGGTCGTCGATGATCCGCGAGAACGCGATGAAACCGGGGAACGTCTCGGCGGTGCCGGTCTTCTCCATGATCTCGTAGACGACCTCCTTGAGGAGGTACACCACAACGGCGGTCTCGGACGGGCTGTAGCCCTGCCGGGCCCGGCTGCGCGAGAGCTCGGCCAGCAGCGCCTTGAGCTCACTGAGCCCGGCTCCCTGCGGACCGGAGCCGAGCGCACCGATCAGTGTCGTGAGGATCTCCTGCAGCTCACCCCGCAGCTCGGCCTGGGTGACCCGGTTGCCCAGCCGTTCCAGGCCCAGGGCGACCCAGCGGTCCAGGACGGCTTCTCTGTGGGCGACCAACAGGTCTTCGACCTGCCGTTCACCGCCTTCGATCTCGGCGGTCAAGTTGATCTCCTGCAGCCAGGTTGTTGGGGAGCACTGGCTTCTTCTGGACATTATCAGCGGGGTGTGTCTGACCGGTCCGAGAGGAATACGATTGGGGGGTGAACTGGAATACCGAAGGCGGAGAACCTGAATGACCCTTCTGGACGTGAAGGTCTCCGACCTGGGCCGGTACACCCTCATAGCGCCGCGTGGCGAACTCGACGTGACCAACAGCAGCCGGTTCCGTGACGAACTCCTCACGGCCGTCGGCTCCGCCAGAGCCGCGGTGATCGTGGATCTCTCCCGGCTCGGCTTCTGCGATTCCAGCGGGATGGGCGTCCTGGTCCAGGGATACAAACGGGCCCAGGAGCGCGACATCGCCTACGAGGTGTCCGGAGCCCACGGCCGGGTCGCCACGATCCTGGACCTCACCGGCCTCTACGAAGGCCTGCATGTCCGAGCCGACCTGAACATGGCCGTCCAGGCCCTGTCGGCCTGATCTTCAGCGGTCCTGCCTCTGGTAGGGGAAGTCATCCTGCAGGGGTTGGGACCTGCTCGCCGGGTATGGCCAGTCCTACTCCGACGGAAGGATTGATCGTGAACGCGAAGTCCCAGAACGACGTCGTCGACCTGCTGATGGCGCAGCACGAGGAGATCCGGACCCTGTTCGACCAGGTCGAGAAGTCCTCGGGCGACCGGCGCAGGGAGAAGTTCGACGCGCTGCGGAGCCTGTTGGCCGTGCACGAGACGGCCGAGGAGGAGATCGTCCACCCGTACGCCAAGAGCAAGCTCGGCGGCGACGGCGCGGTCAATGATCTCCTCGAGGAGGAGAAGCACGCCAAGGACACCCTCAAGCGGCTGGAGCGGACGGAGACCGGCTCCAGCGAGTTCCTGCCGCTACTGCGGCAGCTCCGC
Organism: Streptosporangiaceae bacterium; assembly: GCA_039928335.1. GTDB lineage: Bacteria > Actinomycetota > Actinomycetes > Streptosporangiales > Streptosporangiaceae > Actinocorallia. The sequence goes on from JBDSTJ010000669.1 coordinate 2,707, forward strand.
GCGGCCGTGGAGGCCCATGCCAAGCACGAGGAGTCCTCGGAGTTCGCCCAGCTGAGGATCAAGGGCACCACCGAGGAACTCCAGGGCATGGCGACCCTGGTCAAGGCCGCCGAGGCCGTCGCGCCGACCCACCCGCACCCGGGCGTCGAGGGCGCGGTGAAGAACCTCGCGCTCGGCCCGATCGCCTCGGTCTCCGACCGCGTCCGCGACGCGATCAAGGCCGCCAGGAAGTGACCATCGACGTGGAGGGCCCCACGAGAGTTCTCGTGGGGCTTTCCACCGTTCAATGGGTTTGCGCCCGGCGGCGGCCGACACCTAGCTTGGTAACCGAACCAGAGTCGTTCTCACGGAGTGGGCAGTTGGAGATCTGAGGTCGGCACCGCGCCGTACGTTGCGCCAGCGATCCCCTGTGATCTCCGTACCCTCCGCGGTGCCTCCATGTGTCCTGCACAGACCTCTGGAGGCATTTTGTCTGGTTCAATCGTGGTCTCAGGCCTGGGTTTCGCCTGGCCCGACGGCTCCCGCCCCTTCAACGATCTCGACTTCACGGTCGGTCCCGGCCGGACCGGACTGGTCGGCGTCAACGGGTCCGGAAAGTCCACCCTGCTCCGGTTGATCGTCGGTGAGCTCACCCCCGACCGGGGAACCGTCAGCGTCGCGGGCACCCTCGGCTATCTTCCGCAGCAGCTGCCGCTGGCCACCGAACGGCGGGTCGAGGAGCTGCTCGGCATCGCCGCGGTCAGGCGCTCACTGGCCGCGCTCGAGGCCGGCGACACCGCAGAGCACCACTACGTGACGGTCGGCGATCGGTGGGACATCGAAGAACGCGCGGCGGCGATGCTGGACCGGCTCGGTCTCGGCGGGATCGGGCTCGACCGGTCCGTCGGCGAGCTGTCGGGCGGCGAGACGATGCTGGCCGGGCTCGCCGGGCAGTTGCTGGCCCGGCCGGACGTGCTCCTGCTCGACGAGCCGACCAACAACCTCGACCTCCAGGGCAGGCAGCGGCTGTATGACACCGTCGCGGGCTGGAACGGGGTCCTGGTGATCGTCAGTCATGACCGGGCCCTGCTGGAGTTCGCCGACCAGATCGCCGACCTTCGGGAGGACGGCGTCACCTGGTACGGCGGGAACTTCAGCGCCTACGAGGAGAGCCTCGCCGTCGAGCAGGACGCCGCCCAGCGCATGGTCCGGGTGGCCGAGGGCGACGTCCGCAGGCAGAAGCGGGAGCTGGCCGAGGCCCGGATCAAACTCGACCGGCGGCAGCGCTACGGCAGGAAGATGTACGACCAGAAGCACGAGCCGAAGATCATCATGCAGGCGCGCATGCGCCAGGCCCAAACCTCGGCCGGCAAGCACCGCAACCTGCACCAGGACAAGCTGGAGGAGGCCCGCGAGCACCTGACCGACGCGGAGCGGGCGGTGCGGGACGACGCGGAGATCCGCATCGACCTGCCGGAGACCGTGGTCCACCCCGGCCGGAAGGTGCTGGCCCTCGAGAACGTCGAGGTGCTCGGGCACCGGGTCGAACTGGAGATCCGCGGCCCCGAGCGGATCGCCCTGGTGGGACCCAACGGCTCGGGCAAGACCTCGCTGCTGCGGCTGATCGCCGGGCTGCCCACGACCGCGACCGGGTCCGTCCGGGTGGACGTCAAGGGCGTCCGGTACCTGCCGCAGCGCCTGGACCTGCTCGACGACGGGCTCAGCGTGCTCGACAACCTGCGCCGGGTCGCGCCGCTCGGGACGGTCAACTCCCTGCGCGCCCGGCTGGCCCGGTTCGGGTTCCGCGGTGACCGGGCCGAACGGCTCGCCGGGACCCTGTCCGGCGGCGAACGGTTCCGTGCGGTGCTCGCGGCGCTGCTGTCGGCCGAGCCCGCACCCCAGCTCCTGCTGCTGGACGAGCCGACCAACAACCTGGACCTGGCGAGCGTTCGGCGACTGGAGACGGCCTTGGGTGCCTATCAGGGTGCGCTGGTCGTGGCGAGCCACGACCAGCCGTTCCTGGACTCGCTGGGGATCAACCGGGAGGTGCTCACCGGGCCAGCACCTCAATCACCCGAGCCGACGCCTGCAGGAACACCGGATCAGCGGTGACGGCGTGCTGCCGCAGCGCCGCCTCGGTCAGCTTGATCACGTGTTCCTCCCCCGTCTCCACCGCCCGCCCGGCGAGCTCAACGGCGTCGGGCGGATCGGTTTCGGGACGTGGCTCGGCGATGCTCCCATAGGCGTAGCCGCTGTAGAGGGCGGCCGACATCTGCCAGAGCCGCTCATAGGTGCCGCGCCAGGTCTCCGCCGGCAGGAGGTGCAGGATCGAGGAGACCACGACGGGCGCGGTCACCGCGTGCACGAACGGGATGGGCGCGTGTGCTGCGTGCGCGAGGAAGACCCCGGCGAACACCCGGGACAGCTCGATGAGGTCGGCCACGACGTCCGTGGGCGGGCGCAGCGAGCGGACGGCGGCCGCGAACTCCGGCAGGTCCCTGAGGTTGCCAAGGTGCTCGCCGATGAGGCCCCGGGGAGCCAGTTGGAGGACGGGCAGCACCGCGGCGACCTGCTCGGCCGTGCGCAGCCCAGCCGTGACCGGCCTGCCGGGCAGTTCGGCGTAGGCGGCCGCCCAGTAGGCCAGGGCGTGGGCCAGCTCCCGCCGTCGGGGCTCGGTCGGCTCCGCCTCGACGGCCCGTACGGCATGGGCCACCCGGATGATGCCGTGGGTCGCCCCCGCCGCCAGTCCCGGCGTGAGGCGGGGCCACCACACCGCGAGAACGTCCTGCCACGGAGCCTCGGCCAGCGCGGCCGTGAAGTAGGCGGTCCAGTCGCCGGTCCTGCTCTTGTCGCCGAGCCCGTCCCGCCACTCGGTGATCGCCGCACGGGCGACCGGCCGTTCGTCGAGCCGGGGCAGATAGGCCGAGATCCAGGCCGGGATCGTCTCGGCGCTGCCCAGCCGGACCAGGGCCTCGGCCACCATCGGACCGTGGTTGGACAACCCGCCGTGGAACTCCGGGCCGGTCGCCGCCAGCCGTACGAGCGCTTCATCCAGCTGATCCATGCGGCCCTCCTCACCTCCGCTGCAGGTCACGGACAAGATCGCGTTCCACCGCGCGGTGGCCCCGGCATCGAGACCTTCCTCAGCGCGCGGCTGGACCGCGGCCCACCGAACCTGGTACTGCCAGGACCATGACGTCAGCGAACTTTGGCATCCTGGTGGACGGCACGATCACCGGCGACACTCCGACCGTACTCGAACTGCCCGCGGATCTGCCGTTGACCGACGCGGCGGACGCGCTCGCGGCGGTGTTCGCCGGTGACCCGGATCTGGATCGGGTCGCACTCCAGGTCGGCGACGAGCGCGTCGGTGTCGCCCGGCGCGAGCACCTGCGCCGGCAGGCCGTCTTCCTGCCGCGCGACGTCGGGGACGGCGACCGTGCGACGCTGCCCGGGGAGTCGCTGCGCTACCGGATCCTCCGCTTCCGGTGCCGGGTGTGCGGGGCGCAGCGGCGGCGGATCCACGTGGACGCGCGTGCGCTTCCGCTGTGCCCGGACGGCCATGGGACGCTGGAGCTCCAGGCATGAACCTCCCCGCACTGGCCAGGCCCGGCCTGGACGGCAGCCGATTCCTGCTCATCGACTACCTGCCCACCTACGCGGCC
>JBDSTJ010000670.1:0-3678 GCA_039928335.1 Streptosporangiaceae bacterium
GGCCTCCGCGGCGTCGCCCAGCTGCGCCTGGGCGACAGCCAGACAGGCGGAGGCGAGGGCCGCCAGCGTGGACAGGCCATGGGCGCGGGCCACCGCGAGCCCGTCCCGGGCCCACCGGGCGGCTGCCCGGGGCTGGCCCGCCGCCAGCTGGATCCGGCTGAGCTCCCAGGAGTAGCTCGCCAGCGACTGGGCAAGGTCATCCTCGACCGCGTGGTCCAGCGCCTGCGTCATCGCGCCCACCGCTTGCGGCAGGCGTCCCGCCACAAAGTGGGCCTGCGCCTGGATCAGGTGCGGGACACCCTCATGCAGGAAAGCCGTCTCGGGGTCGGCGGGATCCCAGGGCGCGTCCCCGGGCAGGTCGCCCGCCCGGCCGCACAACCCCATCGCGGTGAGGGCGTGCGCTTCGGCGTAGCGGTGCATCCGGGTCCGGGTCGCCGACCCGACGCCTGCGAGCAGAGCGAGGGCTTGCGCCGGCCGGCCGCCGAACGCGAGCTGCAGGGCCTCGAGCACGTCCAGCTCCGCGTGCAGTTCCACGGGCAGCTCGCTGCGCCCCCGCGCGAGCTCGGCGGATGCGAGGTCGGGTCGCAGCAGCCCCCACTGCAGGTTGACCGCGCGGGCCATGACGAGCCGCTGCCCGGTCAGCCCGCCGGCCGGGCCGGGGAGATCCCGGAGGACCTCGGCGACCTCGGCGTACCGGCAGCGGGCGGCCAGGGCCTCGCTGAGCAGCAGCCGCGCCTCGGCGCAGTCGTCGGCGGCCTGCGCCGCGCGCGCCAGCCGCTCGAGCTCCTCGTGGTCGTGGGAGTGCCGGGCCAGTCGGCAGGCGCTGAGCAGCAGCGCGGCGTCCGCGGTCCCGGTCGCGTCGAGCCGCCAGACGGCGATCCGCAGTGCGTCCCCGACCCGGCGTGCCCCGTGCCGCTCGGTCCGGCCGACCTGGTCGAGCAGGACGCTCCGGCTGCGGATGCGGGTCATCGCACCCTGCAGGACCTGCCCGTACACCGGGTGGGCCAGCGACACCAGGTGCCGGCGCCGCGAGACCCCGACCTCGATCAGGCCGGCGGACTCCAGTTCCTCCAGCGCGCTGATCTCCGTCGAGGTCGCCAGCTCGTCCAGGCCCAGCGGCTGGCACAGGGCGAGCCTGTCCAGGACCGCCCGGCCGGCGGCACCCGAGGCCCGGATGCGGTCACCGACCAGTTCCAGCAGACGCGGGCTGCTCGGCAGCGGGCCGGTCAGCCGCCAGACCCCGGCCTCCTCCCGCAGCGTCCCGTCCCGTTCCGCGCCCAGCAGCAGCTCCCGCAGGTACAACGGGTTGCCCCGGCCGGCCAGCCAGAACTCCGCCAGCGCGGAGATCCCGATCTGGCCGCCGAGGACCTCCTGCAACAATGCGTCGACTCCGGCACGTTCCAAAGCGTCGAGGTCGACGCGGACGACGCCGTCACCGGCCCAGAGCGCGCCGAGCGCCTCGGGCACCGGCTCACCGGTCCGCAGGGTGCCCACCAGGAACACCGCGCCACCGACCGCGAGCTGGGTGAGCAGCAGCAGCGACAGCGGGTCGAGCAGCGGCAGGTCGTCGACGAACAGGACGAGACGGCCGTCGCCGGCCAGTTCCCGCAGGTCCCGGCGGGCCTGGTCGACGAGCAGCCCGGGATTGACCTCCCCGGTCAGCCCGGACGGCAGCAGGTGGGCCAGCGCTCCCAGGGGCAGCGCGGCCGCGGCCCGGCTGGCCGACACGGCGGCCACGACGTGGCCGTCCTGCTCGGCCAGCCGGCAGCACTCCTGGGCGAACCTGGTCTTGCCGACCCCCGCCGGCCCGTAGATCAGCAGGGCTCTGCTCCCGCTCAGGGAGTGCCGGAACTGGGCGAGCTCACGCTCACGCCCCTTCAGGGGCCACTGCCCTGCGATCTGTTCTGCGCGTGCCACAGGGCGAAGCGTAACGCTCCCAACAGGACGTACCCCATAGTAAGTACATACTTCTATATCTGCTTTGATTGATCGGCACACCCGCTTGAGCAGGAGAGAAGGCAGAAGATGATCGAGTGGTCGGACGAAGAGGTCATGATCCGGGACATGGTCCGTGACTGGATCGGCAAGGAGGTCCGCCCGCATCTGGACGCGCTCGACTCCGGCGAGCTGCTGCCGTACGGCATCATCAGGAGCCTCTACACCACCTTCGGCATGGCCGACATGGCGCGCGGCTCCTTCGAGTCGCGCATCGCCCGGGAGAAGTCCGGCGCCGAGCCGGAGGAGAAGAAGGACCGGGGCGACAGCGGCGCGGCGTTCAACCTGCTGCCGATCGTGGAGCTGTGCAAGGTCTCCCCCGGCCTGGTCACCGCGATGGGCGTCTCCCTCGGCCTGGCCGCGGGCACGATCATGAAGCGCGGCACCATCGAGCAGAAGGAGCGCTGGGCCCTCGACCTGCTCACCATGGACAAGATCGGCGCCTGGGCGATCACCGAGCCCGAGTCGGGGTCGGACGCCTTCGGCGGAATGAAGTCCAGCGCGCGGGCCGACGGCGACGGCTGGATCCTCAACGGCAACAAGACCTTCATCACCAACGGCCCCAACGCCGACACGATCGTGTTCTACGCCAAGCTCGACGACGGCCGGGAGATCCGCGACCGCGAGATCCTCTGCTTCGTGCTGGACACCGGCATGGAGGGCCTGGAACAGAGCAAGCCGCTGCGCAAGATGGGCTGTCACTCCTCCCCCACCGGTGAGCTCTTCCTGTCCGACGTCAGGGTCGGCCGCGACCGGCTGCTGTCGGCCGGCGGTACCGGCAAGGAGTCGGCCAAGGCCAACTTCACCACCGAGCGGGCCGGCGTCGCCGCGATGGCGCTGGGTGTCATCGAGGAGTGCCTCAAACTGTCGGTGGCCTATGCCAAGACCCGCATCGCCTGGGGCAAGCCGATCGCGGACTACCAGCTGATCCAGCTCAAGCTGGCCAAGATGGAGGTGGCCCGGGTCAACGTGCAGAACATGGTGTTCCGGCACGTGGAGATGCAGAAGCTCGGGCGGCAGATGACTCTGGCCGAGGCCTCGGCGATGAAGCTGTACTCCGCCCAGGCCGCCTCGGAGGTCGCGATGGAGGCCGTGCAGCTGTTCGGCGGCAACGGCTACATGTCGGAGTACCGGGTGGAACAGCTGGCCAGGGACGCCAAGGCGTTCCAGATCTACGCCGGCACCGACGAACTCCAGATCACCCACATAGCTCGCGACCTCCTGTCGCGCTGAGGCGAGGGGTCCCCGCCCTGAAGCCGGCGGGGACCTTTACATTGTAGATCAATAACCTGATGGAGCACTCACGGCACCTCGCTGGACACAGCCGCCGATGATCTGAATACTCACGTCTATGGACGGATCGCCCGCATACCCGATACGGGCATCCGACGTGCAGCGCGACCGGGTGCTCCAGGACCTCGCCCACCGGGTCGCCGAGGGGCGGATGTCCAACGACACCTTTGAGCGCCGGGTCGACCAGGCCCTGCGCGCCCGCAGCGAGGCCGAGCTCATCGACCTGGTGCACGACCTGCCCGCGCGGAACCGGTTCGTCGACCGGATCACCGGCGCGATCTCCGCCTTCTCCGCCGCCACCGCGCGGATCGAGTCGGCCTGGCGGATGCCCCGGCTCCCCCGGTTCATGCTGCCGCCCGCCGGGCAGGCCCGGATCCTGGTGGGACGCGC
>JBDSTJ010000671.1:0-2709 GCA_039928335.1 Streptosporangiaceae bacterium
GCTCGCGGCGTCGGTCAGCGCGCGCCGGAAACCCGCGTGGGACAGCCCGGCCGACAGGTACGGGTCGGAACCGCGGATCATCTCCAGCCGGGTCCTGCCCGGGAGCAGGGCGTGCAACAGCAGGACGAGCCCGACGGCCGCCAGTCCATAGCCGACCAGCACGACCGTGCGGTCCTGCCACTGCAGCCGGTGCAGCTCGGCGTTGACCCGGTCGAGGTACTGCGGCGGGATCACGTTCTGCCGGTGCTGCCGTGCCACGATCTCCGCCGAACCGATCCCGCCCACAGCCGTCATGACCGCGGCCACGACCATGGCCGCGGTCGTCCTGCGGGACCGGAACTCATGGGCGGACCGCCGCCGGGCCTCGCGTCGCCGTGCCGGGTCCCCGAGCAGATCGTTGGCCAACGTCATGCGCACAGCGTATTGACCGGTGACTCCACGTGCGGGGACCTTCGTCGTAGGTGGACCATGAAGATCATGATGTCCTGGCCGGCGGGGATGCCGAAAAACCCGGCCGGTCAGGCGGCGGCAAAGATTGCTACCGGAACACGATGGTCTTGTCGAGGTTGAGCAGCACCCGGTGCTCGGCGTGCCAGCGGACCGCACGGGCCAGCGCCTGACACTCGGTGTCCCGGCCGATGGCGCGCAGGGCGTCGGGGTCCTGGGTGTGGTCGACCCGGGCCACCTCCTGCTCGATGATCGGGCCCTCGTCGAGGTCGGGGGTCACATAGTGCGCGGTCGCGCCGATCAGCTTCACTCCGCGCGCGTGCGCCTGGTGGTAGGGCTTGGCGCCCTTGAACGACGGCAGGAACGAGTGGTGAATGTTGATCACCCTGCCCTGCAGCTTGGCGCACAGGTCGTCGGAGAGGATCTGCATGTAGCGGGCGAGCACCACCAGGTCGGCCTGGTAGTGCTGGACCAGCGTCACGATCTCCGCCTCCTGCGCGGCTTTCCGGCCCGGCGCGACCGGCAGGTGGTGGTAGTCGATGCCGTTCTGCTGGGTCATCGGCCGCAGGTCGGGATGGTTCGACGCGACCGCCACGACCTCGATGTTGAGCAGCCCCGACCGGACCCGGAACAGCAGGTCGTTGAGGCAGTGCCCTTCCCTCGAGACCATGATCAATACCTTCATCGGCACGGCCGTGTCGTGCAGGCTCCATTCGAACCCGAACTCCGGCGCCAGCTGAGCGACCAGCCCGCGCAGCTCGTCGAGCCCCAGCCCCGAAGCGACCTCGACCCGCAGGAAGAACCGGCCGGTGGCCTGGTCGCCGTACTGCTGGCTCTCCAGGATGTTGGCCTCACATCCCGCCAGCAGTCCCGACACCGCCGCCACGATCCCGGGCCGGTCAGGACAGGACAGGGTCAGTACGTACGTCAAGGCTTCGTCCTCGCGCTGAAGTGCTCCAACCGACCCCCGATCCTATGGCCTTACCGGTCCCCGGCCACTGATCCGGCGTTCGCCGACGTCAGCATTCGATGACGTTGACGGCCAGGCCGCCTCGGGAGGTCTCCTTGTACTTGTCGAGCATGTCGCGGCCGGTGTCGCGCATGGTCTTGATGGCGCGGTCGAGGGAGACGAAGTGCTCGCCGTCGCCGCGCATGGCCAGGCGGGCCGCGCTGATGGCCTTGATGGAGGCGACGGCGTTGCGTTCGATGCAGGGGACCTGGACCAGGCCGCCCACGGGGTCGCAGGTGAGGCCGAGGTTGTGCTCGATACCGATCTCGGCGGCGTTCTCGACCTGGCCGGGGGTCCCCCCGAGGACCTCGGTGAGGCCGGCGGCGGCCATCGAACAGGCGGAGCCCACCTCGCCCTGGCAGCCGACCTCGGCCCCGGAGATCGAGGCGTTCTGCTTGAACAGGACGCCGACCGCGCCCGCGGTCAGCAGGAAGCGCAGCACCCAGTGCGGGTCGTCCGGGCGGACGAACCGGTCGATGTAGTGCATGACGGCGGGGATGATCCCGGCGGCTCCGTTGGTGGGGGCGGTGACGATCCGGCCGCCGGCGGCATTCTCCTCATTGACGGCCAGGGCGTACAGGGTGACCCAGTCCATCGCCTGGAGCGGGTCGGTGGGGGTCTCGACCATGAGCTTGCGGTGCAGGCCATTGGCGCGGCGGCGCACCTTGAGGCCGCCGGGCAGCAGGCCCTCCTGGGAGCAGCCGCGGCGCACGCAGTCGCGCATCACCTCCCACAGGGCGAGCAACTCCTGCTTGATCTCCTCCTCGGTGCGGCCGAACGCCTTCTCGTTCTCCAACATCAGCGCGGGGATCGACAGCCCGGTCTTGCGGGTCAGCTGGAGGAGTTCCTCACCGTTGTCGAAGGGGTAGGGCACGACGGTCTCGTCTGCCTTGATCCGGTCGGTTCCGGTGGCGTTCTCGTCAACGACGAAGCCGCCGCCGACGGAGTAGTAGACCCGGGTGCGCAGTTCTTGGCCCGCGTCGTCAAAGGCGGTGAAGCGCATGCCGTTGGGGTGGCCGGGCAACGAGATCTTGCGCTCGAAGACCAGATCGGTGCCGACGGCGAACGGGATCTCCGGGCCGGCCGGATCGACCAGTCCGAACAGCCGGATCCGCCCGGTGTCGGCCAGCGAGGCCAGCCGGTCGGGGACGCCGGAGACGTCGACGTTCTCGGGCTTGGAGCCCTCCAGGCCCAGGAGCACGGCCTTGTCGGAGCCGTGGCCCTTGCCGGTGAGGCCGAGGGAACCGTAGAGG
>JBDSTJ010000672.1:0-3127 GCA_039928335.1 Streptosporangiaceae bacterium
GATGTGCGCCGGCATGAACACCTTGCCGTCGGGGTGCACCTCGGCCGGGACCGGGAAAGTGCGGGGCGAGCTGTACTTGTCCCGGCCCGACACCGAGTCCGACTCCTTCATCGCGATCGTCGCGGCGGAGATCACCCGGCGGCCACCGGTGGAGCTCGTGCACCAGTCCCGGAACCCGCCGCTGAACTCCCCGGCCGAGCGGGCCCTGGCGAAGTCGTCCAGGGCCAGCAGGGCGTCCCAGGTCTTGCCGGCCCAGGTCCGCGCCTGCCCGGGAAAGCCCAGGTCGAGCACGCCCGCCCACTGGTAGGCGTCGCCGCCGATCTTCACGTGGGTGAGCGTCTCGGCCGCCTGGTGCAGCGCCTCGGCCAGGGTGTTGGGCGAGATCGGCTCCTCGACCGGCTCGACCACGGCCGACGGGACGCCCTTGGCGAGCTGGGCCTCGAGCTGGCGGACGCGTGCCTCCAGCTTGCGCTCACGGGCCGCGCTCTCGCTCAGGTCGCGTTGGAGCGCCAGCTGCTCGGCACGGTGCTGTTCCAGGTCGTCCTCAAGCCGGTCGGTCTCGGACTCGGCCGCGTCACGCTGGGAGTTGGCGCGCAGCTTGTCGCGCCGGGCCTCCTCGAGCGCGGTCGACAACGACGCCACATGGGTGTTCATGGTGCGCATCTGCAGGGCCAGTTCCTTGCCCTCGCTGGGGTCGGCCGCGGCGGCGGAACTGATCATTTCCAGGGTGGTCTCGAGCTCCTGGCGCAGATCCTTCACTACGGTGCCCGCGACGGTGTCGGCCACCCCGGCCAGTGTCTCGGCCATCCGGTCGGCCACGGCCCTGGCCAGCTGGTCCAGGTCGAGGGGCTGCGGTTCGGCCGGCGCGGCCGGCACGGGGGCCGACACGGCGGCGGGCTTGGGCACCTCGGCGGCCGGTGCGGCGGGAACAGGCGGTGCGGCGGGAACGGGCGGTGTCGCGGCCAGGGCCATCATCCGCCGGTACAGGGCGTCGTTGGCGAACTCGGGCCGGACCGGCTTGGGTTTGGCGGCCTCGGCCAGGACGTCCGGCGGCACCTCACCCTGGATGATCCGGCCGACCAGCCGGTAGGCGTCGCGGATGTCGTCGGGCAGCTTCTGCGGCGCGGTCTCGCCGATCACGAACCCGGCGGCGAGGTCCAGGGCGTGCGCGCCCTGGTCGCGGACCATCTTGCCGCCCATCACCCGGTGCCGGTCGGGATAGCTCTCCCGGCCGGGCTGCATCCCGGCCAGGTAGGTCCGCACCCCGCCGCCATAGACGGCGCAGTCGGCGCCGACCGCGACGTTGAACCGGTCCTGGGCCCGGACGTCGGGGAAGAACACCACCTGGGCGACCCCGGCGACCCGGCGGGCCAGGTGGGCGGCGTGGGCGCGCGCGGCCGGTGCGTCCTTGACATCGACGGACACGGCCACCACCGGGATCCGCCGCCCCTTCTTGCGGAGGTCGCCGACCAGGTAGCCGATCCCGTCCTCGTCGTGCTCCTCGGCCGCGCCGGTGACCCGCACACCGCCGTCGGTGATCTGCTCGGTCGCGAGATAGGCCGGCACGAATCCGGGGGCGTAGGTCTCGACGTGCTCGCCGGAGTGCTGCTCGACGGTGATCACGACCCAGCCTGGCGTGCCCGGCAGGCCCTGCGAATAGGTCACCCGGGTCCGCAGCCGCGCATCCTCGAGCAGGAACCGCCCGCAGCCGTTGCGGGCCTCCATCAGCAGCCGGACACCGTCGACCTCGTGTTCGACATGGGGGCTGATGGAGATCGCGGGGAAACCGAGGCCTTCCACCCACGTGCTGAAGGCGCGCCTCAGCCGCTTTCCCAGTGTTGGCCCGGGATCGCGTAGCACAGCCTGATAGAGCCTGGTAGTGGGCATATTTCCAACGACGGGTAGGTGGGTGGGGTAGTTCCCGAAATCATATGTGCTTTTACTCGGCGTCACATGCCGGTCGCGCTCTTAGGGAATCTCACGGCAAAGATTCCGACCCTGACCGTGGCGGTCGTCCACGATCATCGTGTAGATCACTAGTGTCCGGGCCATGGCCGATCATGTTGACCCGGAATTCGGGATCCGGATGCTCGGGTACTCCCGCCGCGAGGTGGAGGAGTTCCTGGCCGAACTGCGCAAGGACCTGCGGACCGGGGCGGGGGGCACCGGCGGTGTTCGGCTGGTCACCACGTCCCCGGCCGGCGAGAGCGCGGTGGAGCGGGTGCTCAGGCTCGCCGCCGAGGCCGCCGACGAGCGGACCGCCGAGGCCGAGCAGACCCTGCGCAGCGCCCGGGTGCTCGCCGACCAGTTGGCGGCCGAGGCCGCGAAGATCCGGAGCCGGGCCGACGGGCGGGCCCTGGAGCTGGTCCGCACGGCCCGCGAGGAGGCCGAGCAGATCCTGGCCGAAGCGAGGCAGCGGGCGGCGGAGCTGGAGGACCGAGTCTCTGCGACCCTCGACCGCGAGGTCGCCGCGCGGGTGAGCGACCTTGCCAGGACCCACAACCGGCTGGTCAGTGGCCTGTCCGGGATGCGGGACGCTCTCGTGGAAGTGATCGACCGGGACGCGGGCCGGGGACCGATCGACAAGCCCGTCCTGGTGCCGGCGCAAAGGAGGGTCCCATGACCCAGAACGGGAGCTCCGACTCAGCCGACCTGATGCTGTTCCCGCTGATCTTCGTGGGGGTGCTGCTCTGCGCGGCGGCGATGGTCTGGCTGCTCCGCAGGCTGTTCCCGCGCGATGCGAAGCGGGTGCGGGAACAGTCGGCCCGGATCCAGGTGGACGAGGCGGTGCGGCGGCTGGAGGCTGCCGGGATCGACCCGGCCGACCTGCTCGGCGACTGGTTCACCGCCATCGGGGAGCGCGGCTCGCGTCAGACCGGGAGCAGTGCGACCCGGAAGTAGGTCCGGAACGTGGTCGAGCCGGGGACCATGTGCGTACGGACCAGGTCGGCGAGGAAGTTGACCAGCAGCACGCCCCGGCCGCCCGCCCTGCCGGCGTCAACGGGGGTCCGGCCGACCAGGGGGTCGGTGAGGTGGCCCTGGTCGTGGACCTCGCAGACGAGGTGGCCGTCCTCCGGCCAGATGCGCAGGCTCCCCGACCCGGAGCCGTGGTTGATCGAGTTGGCGG
>JBDSTJ010000673.1:0-3278 GCA_039928335.1 Streptosporangiaceae bacterium
TCGATCACCACGCTCGGCCTCACAGCCCTCGATTGGACTAGCCTTAACCCATTGGAAACGACGGCTCTCGACCGTCGAAGTCCGCTGCATCGGAGTCTGCGAGCCGCGCTTTCCCACGTCAAGAGCACATGTGTAACTTCTTTGGTCAGCCGAAAAGTCTTTCGGTATGACCAATCGGCTGATAGAAATCCGGCATGACCGAACCCCTGCGGGAGCGGGCCGCCGACAGCGTGGCCGAGACGATCGAGCGCGGTGGTCATCTGCCCGGCGACCGGCTGCCGACCGAACGGGACCTCGCCGCGCAGCTCGGGTTCAGCCGGTCGACGCTCCGGCTGGCGCTGCACGACCTCGAACGGGCGGGCGTCGTGCTGCGCCGGCCCGGCCGGGGCGGCGGCACCTTCGTCGGGACCCCCAAGGTCGAACGGGACCTCGGGCACTTCGCCGGACTCGGGGAGTACATCCGCAGGCAGGGCCTGGTCGCCGGGGCGCGCGTGCTGACGGTCGCGCTCACCGCCGCGCCCGCCCAGGCCGCCGCCGCGCTGCGGCTGCGGCCCGAGGACCCCGTCATCGAGGTCACCCGGGTCCGGCTGGCCGGCGGCGAGCCGATCGCGCTCGAATGCTCGCGGTTCCCCGCGGAGCGCTTTCCCGACCTGGCCGAGCAGGCCCTCGGGGGTTCGCTCTACGACCTGCTCCGCGACAGGTACGGGGAGATCCCGGTCAGGGCGCTGGAACGGATCGAGCCGGTCGCGGCCGATGCCCGCACGGCCGCGCTGCTCGATGTCGCCGAGGGCACCCCGCTGCTCGCCGTCGACCGGGTCGCCTTCAACGCTTCCGGTGACCCGATCGAGCAGGCCGACGACCTGTTCCGCGGGGACCGGACAAGAGTCGTGGTCTGGTCCAACCCCCAGGAGTAGCAAATGATCATCATCATCGGCGGTGGCGTGGGCGGCGCGAGCGTGGCCTACCACCTGGCCCAGGCCGGGGCGCGCGACGTGCTGGTGCTCGACCGCGCCGAGCCGACCAGCGGTTCGACGTTCCACTCGGCGGGGCTGGTCGGGCAGTTGCGGGCCGACCCGACGCTGACCCGGATGAACATGCACTCCGTGCAGCTCTATCGGGACCTGGACTGCGGCTGGGTCGAGTGCGGCGGGATCAAGCTGGCCTGCACGCCCGAGCGGGTCGAGGAGCTGCGCCGGCAGGTCGGCTGGGCCCGGACGTTCGGGCTGCCGCTGACCGAGATCTCCCCGGCGGAGGCCCGGGAGATGTTCCCGCTGATGAGCCTCGACGGCGTGCTCAGCGCGGCCCACCTCGCCACCGACGGCTACGTGGACCCGTCCCGGCTGACCTACGCGCTGCTCGCCGGGGCCAGGGCCAGGGGGGTCCGGGTCCAGCCGCACACCCGGGTCCTGGGGATCTCCGTCCGGGACGGGCGGGTCACCGGGGTCCGCACCGACCAGGGCGACTTCGCGGCGGAGACGGTCGTGAACTGCGGCGGGATGTTCGCGGCGGAGATCGGGCGGATGGCCGGGGTGCGGATCCCGGTGGTGCCGATGTCACACCAGTACCTGATCACCGAACCGGTGCGGCCGCACGGCGACCGGCTGCCGACGCTGCGCGACCCCGACAACCTCGTGTACTTCCGGGAGGAGGTCGACGGGCTGCTCATGGGCGGTTACGAGCGCACCTCGCAGCCCTGGTCGGTGGCGGGTGTGCCGGCCGATTTCAACGGCAGGCTGCTGCCGGAGGACTGGCCCCGGTTCGAGGAGATCGCCGACCACGCGCGGATGCGGGTGCCGCTGATGGCCGACGCGGGCATCCGGAAGATCATCAACGGGCCGGAGGGGTTCACCCCGGACAACGAGTTCTGCCTGGGGGAGACCTCGGTCGCCGGGTTCTTCGTCGCGGCCGGCTTCTGCGCACACGGCATCGCGGGCGCCGGGGGAATCGGCAAGGTCATGGCCGCCTGGATCCTCGACGGCGACCCCGGGCTCGACCTGTGGCACATGGACATCCGGCGCTTCGGCCCGCACTACCGGTCCTCGGCGTACACGGTGAAACGCACGGTCGAGAACTACGAGACCTACTACGACATCCCCTACCCGGGGCGTTCGCGCTCGGCCGGCCGGCCGCTGCGGGTCTCACCGGCGTACGGGTGGCACGCCGAGCACGGGGCCGTCTTCGGCGAGAAGTCCGGCTGGGAACGGGTCGACTACTACGCCGGCAACGCCCCGCTCGGCGAGGAGTCGCTGCGCCCGGCCGGGTGGGCCGGCCTGCACTGGTCGCCGGCGATCGAGGCCGAGCACACGGCCACCCGGACCGGGGCGGGGCTGTTCGACGAGTCCTCGTTCGCCAAGATCTCGGTCTCCGGACCGGGTTCGGCGGACCTGCTCGGCTGGCTGTGCGACAACGACGTCGTCCGCGAGATCGGCGCGATCACCTATACGCAGTGCCTCAACGCCCGCGGCGGCATCGAGTGCGACGTCACGGTCACCCGGCTCGGGCCCGAGGAGTTCATGATCGTGACCGGGACCGCGTTCGGGACGCACGACCTGGCCTGGATCAGCAGGCACGCCCCCGAGTCGGTGCGGGTCGTGGAGGTGACCGGGCAGTTCGCGTGCTTCGCGCTGTGGGGGCCCGAAGCGCGGAACGTACTCGAAGGGGTCGCCTCCGATCTCGGCTTCCCCTATCTGACCTCGAAGGAGATCACCGTCGGGGACGTGCCGGTGCGGGCGCTGCGGGTGACCTTCGTCGGCGAACTGGGCTGGGAGTTCTACTGCTCGGCCGAGTACGGCGCGGCACTGTGGCGGACCCTGGTGGGGCTCGCCGGGGTGACGCCCGCCGGCTACCGCGCGATCGACACCCTGCGGCTGGAGAAGGGCTACCGGGTGTGGGGCGCGGACCTCAGCCCCGAGACCAGCCCGTATGAGGCCGGGCTGGGGTTCTGCGTGCGCAACCCGCGTGACTTCCTCGGCCGGGCGGCGTTGACCCGCGAGGTGACACGGCGGCTGCGGTGCCTCACCCTCGCTGAGGTCTGCCTGGGCAACGAGCCGGTACGGGTGGGCTCGGAGATCATCGGGAGGGTCACCTCCGGCGGCTACGGGCACACCGTCGGGACCGGGATCGCCTACGCCTATCTGCCCGCCTCGATCGAGGTCGGGACCCCGGTCGAGGTGGAACTGTTCGGCACCTGGGTACCTGGAGTCGTACAGCGTGATCCGCTCTATGACCCCACTCACTCCCGGGTCCGGTCTTCTTGACACGGCCAACGTCAATGGTAG